>NZ_LWFI01000212.1:0-7607 GCF_001635735.1 Oleiphilus sp. HI0067 | reverse complement strand
CCCTGGCGTTGAATCGTCGGTCGCTTTCCCAGGTTTGTCACCGAATGGATTCTCGATTTCTTCAAATGAAGGGATTGTTTTCGTTGGCTTGAAACCTTTTGATGAGCGGCAAAGTCCTGAGTTAAGTGCAGACGCGATTGCTGGCGCCTTGAATATGCAACTTGGTGTGATTAGTGATGCTTTTGTTGCTATCTTCCCTCCGCCACCAGTACTTGGTTTAGGGACGACAGGTGGGTTTAAAATCCAAATTCAGGACCGAGCGAATTTGGGTTATGAGCAGCTCTTCCAAGAAGCGCAGAAAGTGGTTGGGCAAGCGTGGCAAACGCCAGAGCTGACGCAAACTTTCTCATTCTTCCAAGTGAATGTACCGCAACTTGAGATTGATGTAGACCGTGAAAAGGCGAAGGTACACGGGGTTGCGATCTCCGATATCTTCGATACCTTGCAAGCTTACATGGGCTCGGTGTACGTCAATGACGTGAATTTATTTGGTCGTACTTATCAAGTGAATGTTCAGGCGGATAAGGAATTCCGTGTTGATGAAACGCAGCTTGAGCGTCTGAAAGTTCGTAATCGTAACGGGCAGATGGTGCCATTGTCGTCGTTTGTAACGATCAAGCATGGCGCTGGTCCGAACCGTGTAGGAAAGTATAACGGCTATATTTCGGCGGATATTAACGGTCAGCCGGCACCTGGATATAGCTCTGGTCAGGCGGAAGATGCGATCGTTAAGATTCTGGATCAAACTTTACCAAATGGCATGACTTACGAGTGGACGGACTTGAAATATCAGCAGATTCTAGCTGGTAACACCATGGTCTATATCTTCCCTCTAGTAGTGTTATTGGTGTTCTTGGTCTTGGCCGCACAATACGAATCTTGGTCAATGCCGATGGCGATCATTCTGATCGTTCCAACCGTTCTGTTGTCGTCGATGACGGGCGTTATTATGTGGGGCTTAACGAATAATATCTTCACGCAAATAGGGTTTATCGTGCTGGTCGGCCTCGCCGCGAAGAACGCGATATTGATCGTTGAGTTCGCCAAAGAAAAAGAGGATCAAGGAATGGAACTGCTCGCTGCAACGCTCGAGGCAAGCAAGTTGCGTTTCCGACCGATCCTAATGACCTCTATTGCATTCATTATGGGTGTTGTGCCATTAGTTTTCTCAACAGGCGCTGGTGCAGAAATGCGCGAAGCAATGGGTGTGGCTGTATTTGCGGGCATGATCGGTGTGACGATCTTTGGCTTATTGCTGACACCACTGTTTTACGTGTTAGTGCGTAAGTGGTTTGGAAAGGCTTCTTAATAAATATTGGGGTCAGAGTACTTTTACTCTGACCCCATGAATTAATAAGCTTGTAGCTTGTTTAGAACTCCGCTCCCATAATCTTGTCGACGATTCTGTGGTAACTCTCTGGCAACCATCTGCCAGCCCAATCATAAAAATACGCATCTTTACCGATCAAGATTTTCATTTTCTTGCGTTTAACGCCTTTTAGAATGGTGCTAGCCGCTTGGTCTGGTGTCGTAAACGTTAAGCGATCAAATAGTGACTTTACGTCCTTATGTTCTTGTCCAGCGTTGGTGCCTCTATAGAATCGAGCGCTGTTCACAATGTTCGTTTTGATGCCACCTGGGTGCACTGTAATTGGAGTGACCGGTGTGTTCTTGAGTTCTAAGCGTAAGGCTTCGGTGTATCCTTTAACGGCAAATTTACTGGCGTTATAGGCGCCTTGTGTAGGAATGCCAACAAGACCGAAGACGCTAGAAATATTCACAATAGCGCCGTCGCTAGAGCGTTTTAATAACGGTAGAAAAGACTTTGTGCCGTAGACTACGCCCCAAAAGTTAATGTCCATCAGCCATTCGAAATCTTCGTAGCTTGTGTCTTCAACCGTTTGCATTAAGGCAACACCGGCGTTGTTGATCACGAGATCTGCGCGACCATAGGTGTCCTCGACTTTCTCTGCAAAAGCTTCCATTTGTTCTCGTTTCGATACATCCACGAGCATGGTCATGACATCTTTATGTGGAAGAGAGAGAAGATTCAGGGTCTCATCAAGGGAGGCTTGATTGACGTCTGAGATGGCGAGCAAGGCACCCGCATCGGCAAGTTGAATAGCTAGGGAGCGACCAATGCCAGAACCCGCACCAGTGACAACACATACCTTATTTTTAAAGCTTTTCATGAGAACCCAATGTCTTGTTGTTATTCGTGTCTCCATCCTAGCACCGGCATTCGAGTAGTCACAGCGCGATGGGGATGATCCAATTTACTTATTCGGCCAAGATGATAGGGATCACCAACGAGAAAATTGGTGTTCAACAAAGCCCCATACATTCTCAATTGTGATAGTGGGCTCTCCAACTATTTCTATAGTTCCGTTGAATTTGCCAAAGATTTGATGAAAGTCAGTCGCTAATACAAATAGATTCAACTCTTCGCTATGTTTTCCCTCGGCATCAAAATTTAAATTAATGCTGCCGTCGGAGGATTGAATTTTCCATTGCCCCATTTTGTTATCACGATCATAGAAAAACTGTGTTTGAGGGAGTGCAATACAACGTGTTCCGATCCAGATGCAGTTTTCAGAGAAACCGCTCTCATTGACTCCCCAGCTGATATTCAAACCGAGAGCAGGACGACTGTTTGTTGGTGGTAAGCTAAAGCATGCCCAATTCCAGAATGTGTCTCGGCGCATATAGCCAGCAGAAAAATCGTGGTGCCCATAGCAGTCCAGTTCGCTCAAGTCGAACTCACCAAGCTCACATTTAAGTGTTCCTAGAACGGGAAGTGATGCGGTTTTTTGTGCATAAACCCAACCATTCACCGCACAAGGTGTGCATACTGATTGTGTTTGATAGTCCTTAGGTTCATGCATCCAGGCTTCAATATTAAGCTCGTTACCAAAGGAAATCCCTAAGTGCTTTCTGCGCTCTCCGTTCTCATTCAATGCATACACTTGAGATGCGTGATTCTTTCCTGATTTAAAGGTGCTTTGGTCGTTGTCTGTTCTGCAAGCCATGTTCAGCCCCGCAGCAAGCGGTGACTTGAATTGCCATGTCAGCATTTTTTTATCCGAAGGACGAAAGACGTAAGCGAAGCACGCGCCGATGTATCGAATATCTGCAAAGGCACAACCAAAGATGAGGTCTTTGCCAATAGCACCAAAATACTGAAATTGCTTGTAGGCAAAGTGTTGGCGCAGTGAACCAGCCGGTTTGCCCATAACAGTTCGGTAGTCGAAGTCTTGCCCGTTTAATTGATTCACTGGCTCGCTAAAATGGCCCAGCTCAACTTGGCCTTGATCGTTAATTATTTTTTTTATGGTGCGTTGCATGCCGTGACTAACCCTAGTTTTTGGTTGAGGGACGGCATGGTAGCGTAAATTTAAGTCATTCAGGAAGTGAAGATCGGTATGCAGTGCGTAACTTGTCCACAAATAAGAAAGTTCTTACTTGGTTTGATTTGAGCCATTGTGTAGCATTTTGGCTCTCTACTTACCTTATCGAAGAAGTTTAAAGAATTTATGGCTGTTCTCGCATCTTTATGTCGCTCTGTCCTGTTTGGTGTCTGTTTAGTTCTTTTTGCGAATGGTGCAAATGCTGAATCTAATTCTGAGACTCGCGTTGATACGGGTGCATGGGATTGGGACCTCTTTGATTATTCTGGGTGGACTCCTCGCTATACCTACCTCTACAAAGACAATCTTCTTGGCATTGCGCATTATGGCGGTCTGTCTTATTTCAACAAAGATGGTGCAAATGCAGCTGGCGCGACGTTTCGTTATGGCAAAGGTAAAAAAGGCGAAAAGTATAATATTGCGTATACCAATGGCTCATTTCATTGGGGTGTAGACTTTGGGTTTTCTTGGCACGTCTTAAATGCTGAAAACAATGGGCGTCGAATGGAAGGGATCGAACAACTCGGCTTAGAACTGGGCATTCGCTATCGTATGGTGACGATTGTTGCGACGCATACAGAAGATTATTCTTGGGCTACGTTAGGCTTTTCGCTTAATGGCATGCCATTCTTCGAATACTGACTTTCAGTCTAAAACTTAGGTGTTTGCGAAAAATCGATCGCTTTACTTTGCATCAAGGTTTTGAGTGTAGAAGATTTAAATTCTCGTTGATACAACACGAATACCACGCTTGTTGCCGCAGCCATAAATGCAATCGGGCTAATGAACCAAGCAAGTACTGAAATTGAAAAGTAATACGTTCGTAGGCCCATATTAAAATTATGCGCTGCCATCGACCCCATCTTCGCAAGTCGTTCTGCGAGTACTTTATGTTGTTTGGGGTTTTCTTCACGATAACTAACTGGCGCGCCACCGATCATCACGGTAACAAAGCCATATTGGCGCAAACTCCACGTAAACTTAAAGAAGGCATATACAAACACGACGATCAGAAGTAGGAATTTTAGTTCCCACTCAGCGCGTGTAGCAGGCATCACAAAAGGTAAGTCTTCTAATAAACTAATCGCTTTATCGGTAGAGCCGAGAATGGTGAGAAGACCTGCTAGAATCAGCATTGTGGTTGAGGCGAAAAACGAGACGCTGCGTTCTAGGTTAGCGACGGCTGTGTTATCGGCAACGCGAATATCTCGTTCAAGAAGTTCATTCATCCACTCAAGGCGCGCCAAATACAAAACGCTTGCGAGGCAAGGTGTATCTTTTACCCGGTGGCTTGCATAGATTGAGTAGCCTTTAAAACAGACAAAAAACCAAAATACAGCTATGAGATCCATCCATAGCGAAGAGACAAATTGAGTTAGTGACATAGCAGTCTATTGTGATGACTCGATATATAAATAGTAGAACACACTTTCATTAAGGTACATGTGATCGCTTGATGTGTCAGTCTTTACTCTTGAATTTCCGAGTCAGGATCTAAGTGGATCAATACATCAATATCGATAAACTCGTTTTTCAGGGCGTCTTCTACTTCATCTGCAATCGCATGGGCTTGCATGAGTGAGGTTAAACCGTCCATCACCAAATGCAATTGAACGATTTTAGTTCGGCCTGACTGACGCGTTCGAAGATCATGCACGTCGATAATTTCAGGCGGTTTTTTTGCGATTTCTATGATTCTATCTTGCTCTTCTTCTGATAGCTCGTGGTCAAGTAAATGATGAATGGCTTCGTCGCCGATATCGTACGCAGATTTTAAAATATAAATGCCAATGATCAGTGCGATGATTGGGTCAGCATTGATGATACCTTGTTGATACAAGACCAAACCGACCAAAACCCCAGCATTTGAAAAAAGGTCGGAAGCATAGTGTAAAGAGTCAGCTTTAATTGCTAAGGACCCTGTTTTGTTTGCTACGTAGCGCTGAAACGCGACAAGAACAAAAGTGATGGCAATCGAAGCGCCAACCACAATGCTGCCGATATTTATGGCGTGTAGTTCTGTCGGGTTAACTAATCGCTCAATCGAGAAAACGATCAAAAATAAGGCGGATCCAGATATAAATAATGCCTGACCTAATCCCGCTAAGGATTCTGCCTTGCCGTGGCCAAAACGATGTTCATTATCAGCGGGTGTCATGGCATAGCGTATAGCAAACATATTCAGAAGAGACGCGAGTAGATCAAGGAACGAGTCAACGAGTGAAGCGAGAACACCAACTGAGCCGGTTGAGAACCAAGCAAATATTTTTAGTAATAACAGCGTTACAGCGACACAAACTGACGCATAGCTTGCTAACTTTATGAGTTGGTCGAGTTGGTTCTTTTGTGCGGATGCATCGCTCATAAGCTTCACTATCTAGATCATTCATGTACCGAATAAGTGCGCTATAATAACCGAATCAATGACCTAGGAACATGATTCGTAACGCATAAGGAAAGTTTATGAGTTGGACGCAAAACGCAATACAAACCGTTCTCAGTGAGGCGCAAAGATCTGCTGATACGCACCTGTTTCAACTGCCCATGCCAAAAGACTATGAGGATATTCAGGTATATCTAAAAGATGAGTCAACACATCCTACTGGATCATTAAAACATCGGCTTGCACGCTCTTTGTTTCTTTATGCGCTCTGTAATGGCTATGTGCATGAAAATACCGCTGTAATAGAGGCGTCCTCAGGAAGCACCGCTGTGTCTGAAGCGTATTTTGCTCGCTTACTTGGTTTGAAATTTATCGCAGTGATGCCCGAAACGACTTCTAAACAAAAGCAGCAGCAAATCGAGTTTTATGGCGGTCAATGTCACCTAGTCAAGGGCGGTGATATTTACGGTGAGGCAGAACGTTTAGCTAAGGAGTTAGGTGGTCACTATATGGACCAGTTTACCTATGCTGAACGCGCCACAGACTGGCGAGGTAATAACAATGTCGCTGACTCTATTTTCAATCAGATGCGAAGAGAGCGATACCCTGAGCCTAGTTGGATTGTGGTCAGTGCGGGAACTGGTGGTACGTCAGCGACTATTGGACGCTACATCAAATACCGCGGAGCGTCGACTCAGTTATGTGTCGCAGATCCGAGTCATTCAGTGTTTTACGACAGCTTTATGAGCGGAGATTCTTCTCTCACGTGTTCCTGTCCATCTGCAGTTGAAGGCATTGGACGGCCTCGTGTGGAGCCGTCTTTTGTTCCAAGTGTTATTGATAAGATGATAAAAGTGCCAGACGCTTCGGCCTTTGCGTGCATGCAATTCGTGAGCGACTTACTTGGAATTAGAGTAGGCGGTTCCACAGGTACAAACATGTTTGCGGCATTTCAGTTAGCTGTGCAGATGAAAAAAGAGAATAAAAGTGGCTCAATCGTTACAATGCTGTGTGATCGGGGCGAACGTTATGTCGATACTTATTATAATGCCCAATGGTTGGAGCAACGAGGGTATGCCGAGAGTATGCCTCAAATAAAACAACAGCTTAGCCAATTTTATGACAGTGGTCAGTGGCTCCCGTGAATTTGATTCAGTGATAAGGTAAATAATGGAATTGAGCATGATTTTAAAGATGGGCATTGTTGCCTTTCTTGGATGTGGTTTGGGATATTTCTTTGCTCGATTTCGTGCAAGTAAGTCTGAACAAAGTATGGGCTTAGAAGTAGCAAAGTTAGAAGCGGCACTAGGTTTTTTTGAACAGGAAATTGAGAATCAAAAGACGGTGATCGCACGTCATGAGCGCGAAGCTGATACAAGTCTCGAACGAATTAACGCCTTGTCTGAAGAGTTAGCAACACAGCGTGAGCAATCCTCGCGCGCGACGGTAGAAACGCAACAAATACAAAAACAACTTGATGAATCAAAGCGCGAGAAGAACGAAGCGCTTGTTCGTTGTGAAAACTTAGGCGAGTCTCTTCGCGAAACTGAATCAAAGTTAGACAAGGTAACAGCCAGCTTTGATGAGAAAGAAGCGAGCTTTGCTAGAGAAATCGCTCGGTTCGAAGAGCAAAAAGAAGCACTTAAACTTCAATTCAAAGAGTTGTCGGCTGAGATTTTGGCAACAAACTCGAAGGCCTTACAAGAAGCCAATCAACAGAGTCTTTCGGCGACAATCAACCCTTTCAAAGATTCGATCGATGCTTTTAAGAAAACAGTTCATGACAATCATCGACATGAAAATGAACAGCGCGCAGC
>NZ_LWFI01000211.1:0-1154 GCF_001635735.1 Oleiphilus sp. HI0067 | reverse complement strand
ATACTCACGATAAAACTGAGTATTGTTAGTTGGTGTAACTCACGGTTATAGCGATAAAAACAATACTTTATCCAGTTGCTTTTGTCTTGGCTCTCAGGCGGAGGCTCGCGAAACAATTTGGAATAACGCGAGATGTGAATGATCGTATAATTCTGCTCATCAGCCTCTTTATAGAACAAATTGTCATTGCGGTAGTCATAGATGCATAGTTGCTGTTTCTCGAGGTTATACTCGATCAGAATACCGTTAAACCCAATACATGAGATCCAACAAGGACTGTCAATTTTAGCTAATCTCTCCCGTGTGACACCATCCTCGTGCTCAGGGCTATAACCTAAACGTGTAAGTGTGTTTGTGAAAGCTTCATGATCTTCATTGGTGGGCAAAAATGCATCGGCTAAAATACCAGGTGTTCCTTCCCAGCCTAGTGCAACTAAGCTAAAAGCGATTCCACGAGAAATTGGGTGTGCCTCAAAGTAATTTTCACCTAAGGGACTATTTGCAAATTGATGCAGACGTTGTTCAACTTCATCAAAGGCAACTAAGGTATTCATGCAATGATATCCTTATTTATATCGTTTTTGTTTTGATGTTTTGGTTCTATGTTTCTCGCTTGATTCTTTAACGATCGTTGAGGTAAAACGATATGCTCAAGTTTTGGGTAGATTTCGTGAAGACGATTGGATACAAAAATACAGATAAAAGCATCTGAGCGCGGACGAATACAGGTGACCAAGTTTTTAACAAAACGGGTGTCATAGATTAGGTCCAGATCATCAATGATAATGATCGATTTACGACTCAAAACAGCACGAATAATAACCAATGCATAAATAACTTGACGAGGCAATGGAACGGTATTTGTGGAGCGAAACTCTGTATAAAACCCCTGCCTTAGCTCATCTATGGTGTGCTTGATTTGCATTGCTTCACAAAGCGCATAAGCGGCTTTATGCAGTGCGGGTTGGAAACATGTAATGTTGTCTATGATTGTCCCTTCAATAAAGCTTGAGCTACGGTTAATATGAATCACTTGTTCACGCCATATTTTATAAGGGATATTCTGAATAGGCTTGCCGTTTGTCTTAATGGACTCTGCGTGTTCCTCCCGTTCACGTGTAATGCATTGAGAAAGGTAGGTCTTACCGCTACAT
>NZ_LWFI01000210.1:0-940 GCF_001635735.1 Oleiphilus sp. HI0067 | reverse complement strand
GGCTTATTTTTCCCTGATTTGTATTTAAAGAGCTTTGATAGTTATAGCGCGTCAGGCCGGGTTCAATGGTATCAAGATGGCGATGACTATGTGGTCGAGTCGCAAGGCCTGTCGTTGAAATTGTTCGATGATGCAGAAGTGACTGGCGATTTTGTTCTCCGACTTAATGACGATTCGCAAGAGGATTACCTAGGTTTGATGCTCGGTATGACAAATGTTGAGTTATCGAATGTGATTGATTTTGTACCGTATTATGCTGTTGATTCGACCTTACATCAGTGGCTCGCAGAGTCGCTTAAAAGCGGCATTGTAGAAGATGGGCGTTTTATTGGGTATGGAAGTATCGAATCTGACAGCCCCAATAATAGCTTTAGTTCAACCTTGGCGCTCAGAGCGAAGCCAGCCGAGCTAAAATTTGACGAGTTATGGCCGTCACTGACTGATCTCGATTTAACTCTGAATTTACACAACGACAGGCTGATCGTAGAAGCTGAAAGTGCGCAGATAAACGGTGTTTCTGTTCGTAATCTCTCTGCCGTTATGCCNGAGGTAAGCGAAGAAGAGCCCGACTCTCGTTTACAGGTTGATGCTGAATTATCCCTTGATGGCGCGGATTATGATTATTGGCTTTCAGAGTCTCCCATTGCTGATGCAACCCGAGGTGTTTCAGATTTACTTAGCTTTGAGGGGCCTGCGGAGGCGCATCTAGGGCTGAATTTAGTTTTTCAGGATGAACTGCAGACCGATTACAGCATTGACGTATATGCACGAGGTTTGAAAGCGAGTCATCGAGATAGCCACTTATTTGCGGAAAACATCGTGGGTAAGTTGAAGGTGGATTCTCAAGCAGGTATTAATGCCGATATGTTATCGATGCAGTTTATGGGCGAGGCTGCATTTTTAAATATAGAGAATCGTTCGGATATAGCGGCAACAGAGT
>NZ_LWFI01000209.1:0-1021 GCF_001635735.1 Oleiphilus sp. HI0067 | reverse complement strand
CCACCTCGTCGTCGTTAAGCAAAGAAGCCTTTGCTAGGCTTCTTTTGCTGATTGCTTGTATAGATCTTGCTGGGTTGTGAGTTCGTTGATCTGAACGGTATTGCGTCCCATCTTCTTAGCGGTATATAGCGCTTTGTCTGCGCGCGTTACAAAACTCTTTAGTGTTTCTTTATGGTCGAAGCTCGTACAGCCGAAGCTAGCTGTGAGTTTGATTGTCTTGTTAGCAACACTAAAATTGTGAGCCTCTATGATCTGTCTGAGTCGTTCTGCTGTAAGGGCTGCGCTGTTCGCGGAGCTGTCATCGAGTAATAGTAAAAACTCTTCCCCGCCATATCGGAAACTAAGATCAGTTTTACGAAAGTTCTCTGTAATTAGTGTTGCGAATTGCTGAAGTATTTCGTCGCCTGCAGAGTGGCCATATGTGTCATTAATGAGTTTAAAGCGATCGATATCGATCATAATGGCAGACAGTTCTTGTTGCTTACGTATGGCTCTTTCAGCTTCTCTGTGCAAGCTACTATCTAGAGCACGTTTGTTACCTAGCCCAGTCAATTGGTCGGAAAGCGCTGCATTGATGGCTTCCTGATACATCAAAGCATTCTTTAACGGGAACACTACTGTGCTTGCCATGAACTCGATAATTGAAATTTCATCATCAGAATAACGTTTCTTTCTGCATACGCTTAGTTTTCCGAGGCGAGTATTCTCAATAATCAGATTGAATTGGCAGTTGTGTGCCCCCGGATTTTCACCCAGGCAGTATGTGTTTTCGTTAGGTGCTTGATATCTAAGCTGGCCAACGTCCATTAGATTGCTAAGTTCGTCGTAAAAGATATCGGCAATGCTCGCAATATCTAAGGTAGTTTGTAGGCGTCTGATTGCGCGCGTGACTACATCATTGGTATCGACGATTTGGCGACTTAGGTCTTTATATGTGGATGCGACTCTAGCACGATTAAAATCGATTGGTTCTGCTGCTTTTTCGTTGCCGTCCATAAAACTGCCTCTAAACTTCTGTTTT
>NZ_LWFI01000208.1:0-656 GCF_001635735.1 Oleiphilus sp. HI0067 | reverse complement strand
CATGCTCCAACCAAGATTGTAGATAACGAATAGACAGAATTAATTGATCTTCAGAAAGATAAAGTTGAGACAAGTCATAACGCAACTTTTGCTGATTTTCATGAACCAGAGCGCTCATGTTATGAGCTAATTCCAGTAGCTCAATTGCCTTAGTATTTTCATTGCGGCTGACATAAATATAACCCGCCGTTTTCAAGACGACGGCCGTTTCATAGGCGTTCTTCTGTACGCGAATGATCAATCGATTAAGTTTCTCAAACGCGCCATCAATATCGCCTTCATCAATACTACCTTGCACATCAACTAGTAAATTGTAGGTGCCTTTTGACACAAGGGATTTTTTACTAGCAGAGCCTTCACTTCCGCCCGCAGCAACACTTGGAGGCATTTGAAAATCGGTCGCAAAACTTACATGCGACAACCCAGTCGAGATAAAGAACGTGAGCACCAGAGATAAACTGCGATGCCGTAAAATGGATCGGTTAGAGCTGAAATACATACTTACGCTCAACAACACGCGTAGCTTGCGCTTGACCATTGACCAAACGAGGCAGGTATTCCCATCGAGCTACCTCCTTCAACACGACACGATCAAAAATTCTTGGAGGGGAAGATTCAACGATTTCAACGTCAGTCACCTTGCCTTCTGCAGTTAC
>NZ_LWFI01000207.1:0-698 GCF_001635735.1 Oleiphilus sp. HI0067 | reverse complement strand
TCGTTACTATATCGGTGACTATACGATGCAAGAGGCCTTTGAGAGAACTGGCCGCAGTGTCAATATCACCGTGTCCCCTGTGAAGCATCAGCAAAAAGAGAGGCTTTTAAGCGGTTACACATCGCCTAACTTAATGATGTGGAGCGCGGCGCTGGCGTCTTGTGCTGTTCCTAGTATCTTTCCTCCTGTTCAGTTGCAGCAAAAGGATGAGAAGGGAAATCATGCGGCCTATATGCCAAATATGCGTTGGGTGGATGGAAGTGTGGTTTCTGACTTGCCGATCGAAAGGTTGATGCATTTGCACGATGTTAACTTCAGCATCGTTAGTCAAACAAACCCGCATGTTGTGCCGTTTCTAAAAGAAGAGCATGCCGACAAGAATCGTTTACGCGATTTACCGAGTAAAATCTTGAAAGGAGAGCTTCGCTTCCATGGTCAAGCTGTGTCTGATTATCTTCGTAAGCACAACCAAAATGAAATTGTTAGACAAGGCGCAGGCCAAATCTATTCCATGCTTTCGCAACGTTATCAGGGTGATGTCACTTTATATCCCAAATATAAGTTGAGTCATTATGCGAAGGTTCTTTCAAATCCATCAAGCGACTTTATTTCAGAGCTAATGATGCAAGGTCAGCGCGCTACTTGGCCGCGTTTAGCTATGATTCGAACTCACGCAAAAATTAGTAAGACGCTCGAGC
>NZ_LWFI01000206.1:0-1317 GCF_001635735.1 Oleiphilus sp. HI0067 | reverse complement strand
CTGAAAAAGCAAAAGTCAGCGAGAAGGTTTACCGTGCTTGGTTAGCGCATTTTGAAAGCCCGTTGTGTCAGGAACCCCATGATGACGGTACTTTGTGCCATAACAAAGTGCGTGTTTGTGATAACCCTACTGATTTTGAAGTAGGTATTAGTGATCGTTGCGATCTGCATCGTATGGATATTTGATATGCAGGGTCTAAACGGGGAAGTCACTTTCCATGAGATGGCGCAAGATTTTGAGCATCCTCTGGAAATTTCTTCGTATGACTTGTCAGGTATAGTTGATCGCTATTTTGATACTAGTCGGTATCGTGAGCTCAGAGTGGATGTACTGCGGCTTGATAAAGTGCATCCATTTATCTCAGGAAATAAATGGTTTAAGTTAAAGCACTATTTGCTCTCTGCATCGCAGCAGAATATTTCTCATCTCGTCAGTTTTGGCGGCCCCTTTTCCAATCATCTTCACGCACTTGCCTATGCAGGTTATTTATTTGGTTTTCGCACGACTGGCATCGTAAGAGGGCATGCTCCGGTTTCCGATAAATTATCACCGACACTACAAGATTGTCTTAAGTGGGGGATGAGTTTGGAGTGGATGGATAGGCAAGATTATCGTCGTCATGCTGAAGTACCTGGTTTGGAACATGTTCAGGCGCTGTTTCCTCCCTCCCTTGTGATTCCTGAAGGTGGTGAAGGGGTTGATGGGGTAAAGGGTGTGGCGTCCCTATTTCAAACGCTTGATCTAGATCGATACGATCTAATTTTAACGCCGGTTGGTTCGGGTACAACGTTAGCGGGCCTGCATAATGGAGTGGGTGACTCTGCAAGGGTTGTAGGTGTGTCAGCATTGAAGGGGGCAGAGGATCTGTCGCAACGGGCTGCCAAATACATTCCAGGTAAGAGTCCCGAGCAGGTTGAAATTTGGCATGATTATCACCATGGTGGCTTTGCTAAAATGTCGCCGCTTTTAAGAAACTTCATTTCTAGTGTTCAATCAGAATACGGCCTGATGTTAGATCCGGTATATACCAGCAAAGCGCTATATGCTTTAGTGCATCAGTTTGCGCATCATAAGTTGGGTGAGTCAGTAAATGCTATGTTGCTTCATACTGGTGGGCTTCAAGGTTGGAGAGGGTTTCGATCTTCCTGAATTTGTTCGTAGCCTTTGTTTAACCATGTGCCGTGCACCACGAATAAAAGCTTGGCTTGTTTTGATTTTTTGTCAGTAGCTAAAACTAAAATAGCCCGCCCTTCTTTCTCTACATCTTGCTCTATTGATTCTTGCAGCTCTGATAAGTTGAGCGCGTCGTTTTGCTCT
>NZ_LWFI01000205.1:0-676 GCF_001635735.1 Oleiphilus sp. HI0067 | reverse complement strand
GTGATATACCGATGCCCTTAGACATGCGCGAAGCCATCGAAAGCTACTGGTACAAAATTTCTGATCTGCTAGGTACCGAATTCAATCACGCGTTTTGGCAACAAAATACGCCACATCGCTCTACCTATCCAGCCTGCCGAGCAGGCTTAATTGCACGGGATCAAGGCAAAGAAGAACAGATGAACCTTAAGATCCAAGAAGCATATTATTTGAATGCAATGAATCCTTCAGACACGAGTGTTTTGTGTCAGTTAGCTGAAGACATCGGTTTTGAGAAAGAACAGTTCGAGACTGATCTGCATAGCGATATAACCAGAAAACGCCTGCATGATGAAATACGATTCGCCCGCAGTATTGGAGGGAATAGTTTTCCGTCTTGGATTTTGGTGAAAGATCAGCAAGCCATGCAGCTGCCTCTTGATTATCAAGATCACCGCGCTGCTCTGACAATCATTGAGGATGCATTTGCGTCATGACATCTGCACCCGAACAAACTATTAGCAACAAGAAAGAACAATTCATCGAACTCGCAAAAATGACGTGGCCCATGTTGATTGGGATTGTCTCGCTAATGAGCTTCCAACTTGTGGATTCGGTTTTCATTGCGCGGCTAGGCGTTGAGCCTCTGGCAGTGGTTGGCTTCACCATCCCTATTTACCAACTTTTTATTGGTATT
>NZ_LWFI01000204.1:0-1036 GCF_001635735.1 Oleiphilus sp. HI0067 | reverse complement strand
ACAACAGCACAAGAGAAAGGAATCAAAACACTGCTCATTAATGGCTCCGAAGATGCGACAAACTATATGACTGATGCCTTGATCAAGCTACCAACAAATTCCATCTCGAACGGACTTCAGTTGGCGATATTTGCCTGCAACGCTCTTATAAAATCTGTTGAATCGAAGCTATTTGGCGCAGCCTTATAAAGGCTTACTTAACTATCTTCAAAGATGGCTTCTGAGGTGAAGAACCCTGCTCTTGTACCGGCTCTTCATCGAATGGTGGCGGCTCAGGTGCACCTGGCTCCGCACCAAAAACCATGCCTTGGCCATTCTCTTTTGCATAGATTGCCATGACAGCAACTACTGGGATATATACCTGCATCGGAACACCACCAAAACGAGCTTGAAACTCAATTGCGGCATCTTCGATAAGTAAATTTGTTACAGCGCTAGGACTGATGTTGAGGATGATCTGACCATTAGTTACATAATCTTCAGGCACATGAACGCCCTGAATACCGGCATCCACTACCAAATACGGTGTTAGGCCGTTATCAATAATCCATTGATTTAATGCACGAACCAGGTATGGCCTACTTGGGGTCACACCATCCTCCTTGTATGCTAGTGACTAGTGACGCATTTCTGCTTCAACTTCAGACAAACTCTCTTGGAATGACTCACGAGAGAACATCTGATCCATATAACGTAATATCGGCTTAGCTGCTGGCTCTGACAACTCAATGCCTAGCACAGGCAAACGCCACAACAAGGCCGCAATGCAGCAATCTACAATCGTAAACTCTTCACTCATAAAGAAAGGCTTATCAGCAAAAATTGGTGCTGTTGCCAAAAGACTTTCTTTGAACTCTTTACGCTTTTCATTTGCAGATGAAGATTCTGGATCCGCTAGGATAGAGTCAACAAGAGAGCACCAGTCTTTTGAAATTCGGTACATCATTAGACGACTCTGCGCGCGTGCTACTGGGTAGACAGGCAACAATGGAGGATGAGGGAAACGCTCATCTAAATACTCCATCATGATATCAGC
>NZ_LWFI01000203.1:0-781 GCF_001635735.1 Oleiphilus sp. HI0067 | reverse complement strand
TTATTTTGCTCGGCGCACCAGGTGCCGGTAAAGGAACTCAAGCTCAATTCATTACTGAGAAGTATGACGTGCCTCAGATCTCAACGGGCGATATGCTTCGTGCAGCTGTTAAAGCGGGCACTCCACTAGGCTTGAAAGTGAAAGAAGTCATGGCGTCTGGTGGTCTAGTTTCTGATGAGACAATTATTGCTTTGATCGAAGAGCGTATCAAAGAAGACGATTGTGCAAATGGTTTCTTGTTCGATGGTTTCCCACGCACAATTCCTCAAGCAGAAGCGCTTAAAAAGCAGGGTATTGATATCGATGCCGTTGTTGAAATTGATGTAGCTGATGAAGAGATTGTTAGTCGTTTGAGCGGTCGTCGCGTTCACGAGGCGAGTGGTCGTGTCTATCACGTTAAGTTCAATCCGCCTGCAACTGAAGGTAAGGATGACATTACTGGTGATGCGCTTGTTCAGCGTGAAGATGACAAAGAGGAGACTGTACGTAAGCGTCTAGATGTTTATCACTCACAAACAGCTCCACTTGTTGAGTACTACTCTGCGTGGGCTGAGTCAGGTGAAGCAGCTGCGCCAAATTACGTTCGTGTAGATGGCGTTGGTGAGATGTCTAAGATCCGTGATCAGATTGTTGCTGGGTTAGACGCATAAGCGAATAATCTTTGAAAGAAAGGCAGCTCCTTGAGCTGCCTTTTTTATTGCTTGGCGTTTATCATATGTTTTTAAATTTTTGTTTGGCAGGTAAGAATGACAGCAATCCTAGCTGTAGATACATCTTCTGA
>NZ_LWFI01000202.1:0-1412 GCF_001635735.1 Oleiphilus sp. HI0067 | reverse complement strand
AATGCGCACAAAAATAACGCACACGATATCGATTTAATTAGCGAGTAGCCCCATATAAAGGAGCGCGTTCTTTTATCTTCTGTTCTTACTTTCGACAAAGCATTGAAGATCGCAAGTTTACTTCAGAACTTAGATATTGATGGCAATCCTGATAACGGAATCAACCTAGGTAATGCTGACCAAGAATTAGAAGATAGCCGACTCGACATCTGCGCATTCAAGGCCACAGACTTTGCTGCCTCGTCCAATATCGCTAGCATAAGAGAGCAACTCGGACTTACAGGGCCTGTTCGCTCATTGCAGCGAAATGTCGCCCATTTATACGATAGTCTCGGGATTGAAGTTCAAGCAGACAATATCGCTCAAAGTGCTCAAAAATCAGGGAGCACCCAAACGCAAAATACCTATTTTGAATACGATGATAGCGGCCGGCTAATCTCCGAACGAACAGAAAACCAGTCAGGCGGCGAAGATTTTGTTGTTTCTTACTCATATGATGAAGATGGTCGTATTGAAGAGAAGACCAATACACGCCAACAACTCCTCGAAACATTTACCTACTCTGACTCGGGGAAAATAACTTCACGAAACGCGTTCCGAGACAATGGCTCAGACTCAAGTGAATCCTACACCTATAAGAATGACGAACTGGTTTCATTTTCATACGACGACGGCAATGATGGAAGTATCGATAAACTGACGTTGTATGATCGCTCTGTTGCTAATCAAGTTACGACACGTATATACAACAACGGCGATTCTTCAAGTACTCCTAGCACAGTCATCGAAGAGACTTATTTCCCTGACGACTTGCTTGCCGTTTACTCTGATGACAAAAACAATGATGGGACACCCGATTTAATCGTGTCTTACAGCTATGACGCACAGGAAAATAAATCAGTATTCAGCGTTCCGATTAATGACCAAGGAAGCGAAACGAGCTACGACGAATTCGAATACTCTGGCGACTTATTCATCAAATACATCAAATATCTCAATGGCCAGATTGTTTACCAAGAACGTTATACGTATGACTAGAACAACAATCGCACGAGTGTCGATAAAGATATGAATGGTGATGGTTTGTTTGACCAATTCGCTCAATATCGCTATGACTCCTCGGGCAACAGAATATCCTCGGCTGAAGATTTCAACGGCAACGGCATCGCCGATAAATATTGGTCTAAATCCTTTGAAACGACCAGCCTCTCTAACCCATGGGATGCAATATTTGGGCAGTTTTAACGCATCACGAATAGCGCTTTACAAAATTAATGTAGAGCGAAGATGCTTAAACTTCCCTATCCTTTCTATTCTTTGTAGTATTGACGTGTTAGGGCGCGGCTTTCGTCGTATCTAAAGTCCCCTTATGAAACAATTAAGACTGAAGCGAATTTTTCGCACATTTCAAG
>NZ_LWFI01000201.1:0-15856 GCF_001635735.1 Oleiphilus sp. HI0067 | reverse complement strand
GTGGTAAATGCCCAGTAATGCACGGCGGAGCAACCCGCAAAGAAACAACTGAACCAAGCTGGTGGCCGAAGTCACTGAACTTGGACATTCTTCATCAACACGATTCTAAAACGAACCCTCTTGGAGAAGCCTTCGACTATAAGAGCGAAGTCGCCAAACTTGATTTCGCTGCCCTAAAACAAGATCTCATCAATTTAATGACCGATAGCCAAGATTGGTGGCCAGCAGATTGGGGACACTATGGCGGTTTGATGATTCGTTTGTCTTGGCACGCTGCTGGTACATACCGAGAGGCTGATGGCCGTGGCGGTGCGGGCTCAGGTGATCAACGATTCGCGCCGTTAAACTCATGGCCCGATAACGGAAACTTAGACAAAGCACGTCGTTTGCTTTGGCCGATCAAAAAGAAATACGGAAATAAATTGAGTTGGGCTGACTTACTCGCATATGCCGGTACGGTTGCTTATGAATCAATGGGCTTGAAAACCTTCGGATTTGGTTTTGGCCGCGAAGACATCTGGGAGCCACCAAAAGATATTTATTGGGGTAGTGAGAAAGAATGGTTAGCGCCTTCTGATAATCCAGATAGCCGTTACTCAGGTGATCGTGAACTCGCGAACCCATTAGCGGCAGTCATGATGGGTTTGATCTATGTAAATCCAGAAGGTGTCGATGGTAACCCTGATCCGCTTAAAACAGCGCGAGATGTGCGCGATACCTTCAAACGCATGGCGATGGATGACGAAGAGACAGTCGCGCTCACAGCTGGTGGCCACACCGTTGGTAAAGCACACGGTAACGGCGATGCAGGTGAGCTTGGCCCAGAACCAGAAGGTGCTGAAATCGAAAACCAAGGTTTTGGTTGGATGAATAAGACCAAAGCAGGAACAGGCCGCGATACGGTAACAAGTGGTGTTGAAGGTGCATGGACCACAAACCCAACGCAGTGGGATAACGGTTACTTTGACTTGCTATTGAACTACGAGTGGGAACTTAAGAAGAGCCCAGCTGGTGCATGGCAGTGGGAGCCGGTCGACTTGAAAGATGAGCATCGCCCTGCTGCGATTGATGATCAAGCTGATCCAACCCGTGTTGTGATGACCGATGCCGATATGGCTATGAAAGTAGACCCAGAGTACCGCAAAATCTCAGAGCGTTTTTACAATGACCCTGAGTATTTTTCAGAAGTATTTGCGCGTGCTTGGTTCAAGTTAACGCACCGCGATATGGGGCCTAAAAGGCGTTACATTGGTCCTGAAGTTCCTGTGGAAGATTTGATTTGGCAAGACCCAACACCTGCAGGAAATAGCGATTTTGATGTAGCTGCTGTGAAAGTAAAAATTGCTGAAAGTGGTTTGAGTGTGTCAGACCTAGTTACCACCGCATGGGATAGTGCACGTACATTCCGCGGCTCTGACTTCCGAGGTGGTGCAAATGGTGCGCGTATTCGTCTTGAACCAATGGCTAGTTGGGCGGGTAACGAGCCAGAGCGCTTGCAACGTGTTCTTTCAGTGCTTGAACCAATAGCGCAGGCTGCCAATGCGAGTGTTGCTGACGTGATCGTACTTGCTGGTGGTGTGGGGGTTGAGCAAGCTGCAAAAGCCGCTGGTCAAAACATCGAAGTGCCATTTACAGCAGGACGTGGTGATGCAAGTGCAGAGCAAACTGACGCGGAGTCTTTCTCAGTGCTTGAGCCAATTCACGACGGTTTCAGAAACTGGTTGAAAGAAGACTATGCAGCGACTTCTGAAGAACTGTTGCTAGACCGCACTCACTTGATGGGCCTAACAGCACCAGAAATGACTGTGTTACTTGGTGGACTTCGTGTACTTGGTACCAACTACGGCGGTTCAAAGCATGGCGTGTTTACTGAACGAGAAGGCACTTTAACGAACGACTTCTTTGTCAACTTAACTGACATGCAGTATCAGTGGAAACCGACTGGCAAAAATTTGTACGACATTGTTGAGCGCGCGACAGGGAATACCAAGTTTACAGCAACACGTGTTGACTTAGTGTTTGGCTCGAACTCAGTGCTGCGTAGCTACGCAGAGGTTTACGCTCAAGACGATAATCAAGACAAATTTGTTCAGGATTTCGTTTCGGCATGGACCAAAGTGATGAATGCAGATCGTTTTGATCTAGCGTAAAGTCAGTCTGATCAACAATGAGTGAAAGAACGAAAAGCCTCAGTTTACTGAGGCTTTTTTGTGTTTGTTTTCATAGCTTACTTCGGTCTAGCTAAGCTCAATACATCTCCAAGCGACGCGTATTCATTCGCACCCAATCTCGCTAATGGGTTTAGATTTTTCGCATCAATTTTTAGTCGGCCCTTATCATCTTCACCGACGTAGTTGTCATCAACGAAGGCTTGTTCTATCTCTAAGAGAATCAGCGCTTGTGGTGTTTCTCCCCATTCAATGACTTTCGCGACCTTGCAACCAAAGGCAATAGGGCTTTCTTTGATGCGGGGGAGAGGAAAGCCCTCAAATGATTCTAGAGATAGATTCAAACGCTCTAGTTCGGAATCGCCATAATCGAGTGTTGCGGCTGAATCAGAGACCTCTTGCATCTGCGTGACCTGTGGAATATGCACCACACAGTGTTCTCCTTCACCAAGATTGGCACGCGTATCTTTACTCTCGCCACTTGGCTTCTTGCCGATTGAAACAACTAAGGTAGGCGGCGCACTGGTTAATGCGTTGAAGAAAGAGAAAGGGGCGAGGTTATAGGTTTCGTCGCTATTTGAATTCTTGGTCAGCACCCACGCAATAGGGCGCGGCACGATCGTTTGGGTGAGAAGGTGGTATATCTCGCCAGAGCTGTGTTCTGAAAGCTTGAGTTGCATACTGTTCCTTACTAAATGCTAGTCCCGTTAAAGTGACTCGGCTACTCGGGCAGCCGAGGAATTAGGGATCGGGTGGGAAATTTAGAGTGCTCAGGTGAACTTTTACAAAAGAAGCGGACATTAGATTAAGCTTATATGTGCTAATAAAACTAAAAATCTGAAGAGGTTGCAACTAGAGTCAAGTGCCTACGTTTGTACAATAAATTCAGGATTTCGCTTATACCGCCAATCAACCCCGAACCGATACAGATCATTGCGACAGGGCTGTCTGGACGAAGACCATATTTTATGGCGACTACATAAAGAACAATTATGAGAAATGTAACCAGGTTCCAATAAATAGATAAGCGCCAATTATTTTCATAATGTAGTGAAGAAGCACAATTGGAGCATCGCAACCTGTTTGGCAGAAGTCTAGGACGGAGTATCACCTTCCAATCAACAACCTCGTAACACTTCGGGCAAACTTTGCCATGGTCATTGGCAGGTTTAGGTGAGCTAACACTTTCACTCATTGCGCATAATTTCCTTTTATCCTCAGATCAATACAAGTCGAAGTCCGCTTTTCATTCAAATCAGATCAGCATCGGACTTGTTTTGTTGCGAAGATCCGTCCTTCGGCTCGCCCCTATGCTTGCCAATGAAGTAAACACTACGAGCAGCACCAATAAACAACAGGATCTTGAGCACTGTGAATAATGAAGGGATCTTATCTAGGTCTATATACTTGATAACTTCGTTAAGTACCAAATATACGACCAAACAAATCGCAGCCCATAGTTGGCGCTTGTAGAGGAAAAACGTCAGAACAAGCAGTAAAAAAGCATCTATTAAAATAAAGTGTTTTAAAGCGAATATGAGGTTTAGGTTACTACTTTTTTGGTAAAGCTCCATCACAGCTAATGAAGCTGTTAGAAGCGCTATCAACACTGATACACAAATCGATATTTTGATTATTTTTTCAGCAGTAGGAATATCTACCGGCCCGAGTAATAGCGAGTCAAAGAAACCTCGTGGTGCTTTTTCGTCGTTTCCAACTGACCCTTGTGGGTCAACCGATGGTGAATCATCAATGTTTGATGTTTTCTTTTTTTCATGTCTTTGGTCGAAGGCGTCAAACATTTGTAAAAGTGAGTGGGCGGCTCCGACTAAATACATTCCAACGAATAGATAGAACCAAAACGGATCGTCTTCTCTCGTTATCTCTCCGCCTCGTTTCAACCCATGATATCCATCAATATGTGCATCGAGCGCTAGCCATAGAAAAACTATAGCGATTATTGCGTACCAAGACACAGGGAGTCTTTCTCTTTGCTTCCGTTTTTCATTTACGACTAAATTGAATTGCTTGACTTGCGATTGGTGTTCAGGAAGGTCACTTTTTTCAAACTGATCAATCGCTATCAGAAGTTTGGCGTAGTTCTCTGGATACTTTTCCTTGTTAATTGAGCTATGCGCTTGCATAAGCTCCGCGTAAGAGTACTTAGAATAATCCATTAGGGTGTCGAATATAATTAATCAGTTGTTTGAGTATATTAATCTAGTTTCAGGTTATCTAGATCGTGATGATTTGGGCTCTGTAAATCTCGACTAAATCGTACCGGTTCGAAACACCAAATTCTAATGTCCGCTTTTCATTCATTACTGACTTGCGCCAATTGATCTTAGCTTCCAAAGTGCGCATCCAGTTTATCTAGAATCTCTAGCCCTTTCTTTGTTTTTCCTGTTGCGGCCATGGCGCTGAAGCGCACTTCTGTATCAAACTCAGCAAGTGCTTGAGTTGATAGCTCCTCGATTAGCTTGTTCATGCTAATTTTTCGGTGTTCAGCAAGCGCTTTTAGACGATTATGCTTGTCGTCTGGTAATCATATGGTCAATGTCGACATGCTATTTACCTCTAAGAAGTTGTTCTGGTTTAACAACATCAAAGCCTTTGAAAGTAAGTTCTGCCCCAGTTAGATCTTTGATGTTATTTATAACGATAAACTGTGCGTTGCTGGCTACCGCAAGTTCAATTAAAAAATGTCGTTCTCATCTTTCAGATTGGGGCGCCATAAATAATGTATTGGTACCCAGTAGCATACGCTATAAAAGGCACTTAGCAGTTCTTTGATTTCCTCTGGTTGTAGAGGACAAAGCTCTGCAATCTGAGGGCGCTGATGTACGTCCTCATATTCTAAGAATAACGCGGTAATAATCATTGGGCTAAAAGAACCGGTCAAACAGTTTCTTAGAATCTGTCGGCTCGGTCCTGCTTCTCCGATTAGGGCGCTGATTACGACGCTTGTATCGACAACAATTTTAGTCATTTTTTAATGCTTCATATATGCTGTCATTCGACAAGTGAAGATTTGTCGCTGAATTGTATCGATCGAGGATATGATTAGTACAAATTATGCACAAAGCGGTTCAGCTTGTTCTGCTCCTACTTGTTTCTTTAAAAACGGAATCAACAAACTTTCAAATAGTTCCGGATCGTCGATCATAGGCCAGTGCCCACAGTTAGGCATGGTATGTATTTCGGCGTTGAAGAATTCCTTTTGTGCTTGCGCATGTTTGACTGGTACGTACTTATCTCCTTCACCCCAAAGCGTAAGTGCAGGAACATTTAGTTGCTTCAACTGACGTTCAAGCTTCTTTGTAAGTACGGCTAAATCTGTTGCCCTGTATAGCTTCAACATGCCGCGGCTTAGACCCCAATCTATGTCTTTCACCATGAGTTTGGTGAATTCCAAAGGTAGAGGTTTGGGATTATCTCTATTCAAAAAGAAGCGCAAAGACCAATGTGTAGATAGAAATTGGAAGATCTCGCCAATAATGGGTTTACGCCAAATTTGTGCGAAATCATGCCAGACATAATCAGGTGCTGGGCCGGTATTCACACAGGTGAGGCTTTTGACGAGTTCGGGGTGGTTACAGGCAAATTGTAAGCCCCAAGGGCCACCAAAATCGTGAAGAACAAGATGAACTTTCTTTATGCCAAGCTCGACGATGAGAGCGTGCAAATGCTCAGCATAACCGTCAACGGTATAGTTGAATTTTTTAGGACGTTCTGCACTTCCATAGCCTGGCATATCGGGCGCGACGACACGAGAGAACTCGCCAACCTGCGGTACAAAGCGTTGCCAGTCTTTAAAAGAGCCTGGATTGCCATGTAGGAATAAAACGGCTGCTTCGTGGTCACACTCATTAGGCGCACACGAAAGTACAGGTGTGCGAATGCCATTGATGAGCAAGTTATTAATGCTTGTATTGTTCACTATTAATCTCTTTAGCTATTTTTCTTGTGGTTAAGACCGTGAGCAAAATAATACTGAAAGCATCGAGAGAGAAAATATGGCAATTTGGAAATAGACAATCCTAGAAATGAAACGGTAGAGACGGTTTATTTTCTGTACTGAAACTTAATTTTATTGCTAAAGTCGAAAGCTACATTTGAGAAGTGTGATTTTGAGGGAATAAAATTATGGTGATGTTTTTTATTGCGTTGTTGTTGCTCGCTATGTTTATGAGCGTTCGTTTTTCAAGCGCCGCGATTAACAAATTCGGCGAGAGCAAAGAGGTAAGCCCTTATCGAATCAGTTACATCTCTAAAACAATTACCATCGCCATTGTTGCGTTTTATTTTATTCTTATAGCGAACGTATCGGGGCTTGAGTACTCTCAGATTTCATTCTTCCTGTCTTCTGTTTTCGCGGTCATTGGCGTTGCTCTGTTCGCGCAGTGGTCAATACTCAGTAACATCACAGCTAGCTTAATTATCTTTTTTGGTTTTCCATATCGCGTTGGGGATGAGATCCGAATTATGGATAAAGATGATCAAATATGGGGTGTGATCGAAGAGATCACTTTGTTTCATGTGTTGATGCGTAGAGGCGAAGAATTAATTACTTATCCGAATAATTTGATACTGCAAAAAGGGGTGATCAAAAATCCTGTTATCGAACAAGAGAGTGATGAGGAGTAAGACGCTAAGAAGGATGAAAAAGACACTGCCTAACTGAGTATTCTGCGTCTAATATTTTGAGAGTATTGCGTCTATTGTGCCGTCTTCTCTCATGGATTGAATGGCTTTGTCGAGAGCATGTTTTACTTCTTTGGCATCGTGATGATTCAATGATCTTGGAATACCGATAAAGTTTGGATCGCGAGAAATGACCTACTCAGAAAATTCAAAATCGTCAGGACTAAGTCCGGCTTTTTCGCATTGTAATTCATCAGATAACGATCCCTAGAGAATATTGCCGCGTCCACTCTTCCTGATGCAAGCAGAAGAATACGTTGCTAGGTCCCTTCATCTTTTACAAATGTGAGCTGATTTTTTTGTTGAGCAAACTTGCCTGAATAATTGCTGCCTCTGCTCATTGCGAGTGTTTTGCCTTTCGGATCATTGTAACTAGTAAAAGTGAAAGACTGATCTTTTCTAGATACTAGCAGCACATGATCCATTAAGATTGGGCCCGAGAATAGATAATGATTTTCGCGTTAGGGTGTCTTCGAAAACCCTGTTAATACGCCATCACCCTTTAAGGCCTCTTGTTGCGCTCGCTCCCAAGGTCTCACTTTTAAGTTAGGCTCATAGCTCGTTCGTCGAATTGCTTCGGCTGCGATTTCTAGGCTGTAACCGCTCGGCATTCCATTAGCATTGGCAAACTGTTTGGGTTCGCTGTCAGGCTTTACAAATAAAGTAAGAGCCTGGTCAGACTGTACTTGAAGCGAGATCGAACAGAGTAAACAGAGCCAAATGAGTGGACGGAATTTATATCGAGTGAACATGCGTAGGTTTTAAAGTAATCGAACACCTACAAATTCTGGCAGACGAATTACACTGTCTTGTTTAATCAACTAGTTCTCTCTGCTTAATTTGATGTGAGTTTCGGCCAGTTCTTATCGGCGCGACTAACGTTTCCTGGGATGTCCTTTGCCCAGGTAAATTGCACTGACTGGTTGTAGTTTAGGTAGAGCTTGCCCTCGTGAATGCGCCAAGCTTCAGGATCAATCTTTGCCGTGTAACCTTGGCTAACAGCCCATGCGCAATAGCCACCATATTGTGGTGCGAACTGTTCAGGGTTATCAATGAACAGCTGTTTGTTTTCTGCATTTGCAAAGTACCAGGTTGCGCCATTCCACTCATACGTAAACTCACTTTCGCCTTTGACGGGCTTCGATTGGGAGAAATATGCGACTGGATCGTAGCCTTCAATCGCCTTGCCAAAGAAATCTGTATAAACGTGTTCCACGGCATTTGCAGGTGATATAAACAGAGTAAGAAGGGTGACGAAACTAAGGGAGCGTAATAGTGTTTGCATAGTTTAAGACCTTTTTATTGTGCCCTGTAGACCAGTCGTTAGTGAAAAAGTTTCACGCAAGTTTAGCTACGACATAGAGGGCGAAATAGATCGAAGAAATAAAGCGAAACAAATTTGCACTTTTTGTACTTAAAGGGTCCTAGTTTTCGGTCGATAACGTACCATAGTAAATGTAATCAATACCTCAGTAGGGTGGAGACACGTGGTTTCTTTTCTCAATAACTTAACACCGAATGTACGCGCGGATAATGGTCTTGTTTCAGAGCGTCCGAGCGATACTGCAACGATTTTCTCTCAGGGCTTGAAGCGTGGGTTGGATGTCGATGTAAAACCATCACCCGAAAATGACCCTGGGAACAAGGTCTTTGACGTTCAGAAGGTAGTGGATACTGTCTCAGGGTTTATCGAACAGCGTATTGCTGAGCGTCGAAACGAAGGCGCGAGTCAGGCTGAATTAGAAGATCTAATAGCGCAGGCAAGAGAAGGCGTTGCAAAAGGTTTTCAGTTAGCGCGCGAAGACATCGCAAGTCTTGATCGTTTAGACCCAGAGCTGTCCTCAAATATCGACGCAGCGGAACAAGGGATCGGCACACGTATTGATCAAATTGAAGAAAGCTTAAAACCTGCCGATGAGGGCGTGCCGACCAGTTTGTCGAGCAATTCGTTTGCAGCATTAACGGATCGAAAAAGTTTTGAACGCTCGCAAGCGAGTTTTCAGTTTGAGTTGACTACTCAGGAAGGTGATCGTATTCAAATATCTGCACAGGAACTGTTCCAACGTCGAGAACAGTTCTCAGCAGTTCAATTTAATGGCGTATCGGCTAGTCGTTTTAGTAGCGATACGACGACCGCAAGCGCGTTTTCTATTCAAGTGAATGGTGATTTAAACGAGGATGAGCGGGCTGCACTGGATGATCTCTTACAGCAAGTCGCTGATTTAAGTGACTCGTTTTTTGAGGGCGATATCGCGAGCGCGTTTAATCAAGCATTGTCTTTGGAACTCGATAGTTCGCAGATCGCTCAATTTAGCGTTGATCTCCAGTCTTCTAGTGTTTCTGTTATTGAGCAAACCGATGTGCGGGCTGCTCAATTCAATACGCCTGTTCCCGATGAGTATCGCGCTCCGCAGCTTCCGCTCGGTATTCAAACTTTGCTCAGTGATTATGCTGAGCGCGTAGAAAAGCTTCTAAAAACCGCACAAGAGTTTAGTGAAAAAGTGGGGCTTGAGCAGACAGGCGAGTCTTTGCTTAAAGACTTACAACAACGTTTTGATACATCCGTAGGCCGAGATAACTCTCAGTCTGAGTTTTTTGATGCGCTTCTAGATAAGCTTTCTTAACACTCCATTTCAACACTTCATCTTAAAAATACGTCTTGATGAATGAACGCTCCAGTGCTGGTGTTACCGAGAGCGTTCCTTTTCTCCAGTTACACCGCGTTATAACTCAGCCATTTCGCTAATTGTTGATTCCAGCTCAGCATAATACGGGTTGTAGGTTAAGCGGGCATGTACTTTACCTTTTTCTGTATAGCCCCATGCTGAGTACCATACTTCGCGGCCATCGTTGCAGTGCTTAAGATCTCGCAAGCTCATACTATTCAAACACATGGTTCTCTCTGCTTGCTCGCCGTAGTAAAAGTTAGAGGGCGCAAATAGTGGGCTCATATGCGATCCAGTACTTATACGTTTGTCAGCAATACGCATCGATTCAAACAAGATACTTGGTTCGTCGAAACGGGACTCACCATACCAAATGGTTTGATTAGTTGGATGATTGAAATGCTGGCTAAACAATTCTTGTGTTTCTTCAGGGTCAATCACGCTATCTGCTTCACTCATAATTAATAGAGCAGGTACAGAAATGGTATTTTCTTCAAGCAGATCACGCACACGTTGCGCACTTTCGGAATAGGCGATCGCACCGTTAATCGGTGCCGAGGTATAGCGTGCTAAATTTTGCTCTTCGGTTTTGTAGCCATCCACAAACAGAGAGACAAAAGGCGCGAATTTCTCGAGTATTGGTGCACGTGATTGATAACCGGGTGAAACTAAAATCAGCCCATCTACATTGCCGCGTTCTATCGTGTTGATGGTAATAAGGTTGGCTCCGGTTGAAAAACCGCCTAGCCATACTTCATCGTATTCTCCCTTTAATAGCTCGGCGTAATGGTCAACGATCGTTTGCCAGTCTTCATAGCTAGGCAACATGAGATCCTCAGGCTTACTACCATGCCCGGGAAGCAAAAGTGACTGCACATAGAAACCTTGCTCAGCCATAGTGTTGCCTAAATCTGAAAAGCTATAGGGTGAGTCGCCAAGACCATGCACGAAGAGAATTGCTTTGTTTGAAGGTGCCGAGGGTCTTACTTCAAAGGGCATATTCATCGCTAGCTCTTTTGCATGATCCTCGGAAATATAGGCGCGGTGTTCACGTAACCAACGCTCACTTTCCTCAAGATAATCTGAAAAACTCGGTTGTAGATAATTGTAGTACTGAGCCGATTCATTCATCGGAATATATGGTTTGTGTGCGAGAGCTGAACAGCCAGTCGCCATGCTTAAGATTGTGATGCTTGTGAGTACAGCAAGTAAGCGGTTTCGATTTCTCTTAAGGAGTGTTTTCAAAATGGCTCGTCATCGTTGTTAGGAACACATTTGAATATTGGGACTGAAGAGAACATTTAAAGAGGGTGGGCTGGAAAACAGTATGTCATTGAAATGCATACCGTGTTCTCATGAGAAGTTGAGCTAGTTGCTTATAACTGCAAAACTACAACGCACCAGCAAGATCACTTGGTTCTGCGCGTTTGGTGTAGTCGGCATTAGTTTCAGATACGAGCGACATGAGTGTTGTGCTCATCATGTCGTTTCTGTGTTCGCCAAAGCCTAAAACTTTTGCCCAGTCATGACCAATGATGATGCACATGATGGTATAGGCGATTTGCTCGGTATTGTTTACTTGCGCCTTTTCTAAATAAGTACGAATTTCAGCAAGAAGCTCGTGGTAAACCTCGGCCAAGCGATTTGTCGTTTTATCGGTGTGTTTTGTCTGACCGATTAATCGAAACATCACCTCATTCTGTAGGCTCACCTGATGAAATTCAGCAGAACACAAAAAGCTTAGAATGTCTTCGAGTGAAGGATCTTGGTCGCTCTGAGCACTCGTGGTGATAAATGCATTTAAGGCTTGGCGATAACGCTCTGTAATGCGCTGTAATAGAGCATCTAAGAGCTCATCTCCACCTGAAAAGTAATGATGGATAATCGGCTGATTAACACCAGCTTCTTCAGCGATTTTTCGCTGCGATGCGCCAGCAAACCCATCACGCAAAATAACGTTCTCAAATGCGTCGAGTATGTCTTGACGTTTCTCTTCGCTACGGTTTTTTCTACCCATTGCTTAACTGTTCTCTATTCGTATGAATGCATCAGCGTCTGGCTAATATGTCATACCCTAGATAAATTTATCAATTGATATATTTATTTTTGATGTGTAGTTTATTTATCAAATGATAAATAAAAAAATGAGGTTCTCTCATAATGAAGATAATAAAAATACTCGCACTACTATTACTTGTTGTAATTGGTTGGATCGCTGTGTTCCAAGGCGACAAAGTTGAACGTTTGTACCACACGATGACTCTGTTTGATGGCGATAAAATCGTTCATAACTTCTCAAACATGCGCGAGGTCGCGCCAACGGTAGAGATCAAACCTTCAACAGATGCCTCTAAGTTTGATAGTCAGCCAGCACCATTGCCAATAGCATTTACTTACAAGAGCGAGCAGAGCGTAGAAGAGTATTTAGCGCGCACGAGCACGACAGCGTTGTTGGTGTTGAAAGACGGTTCAGTGACATATGAAGAGTATTATCAAGGAACCAAAGACACTGACTATCGTATCTCCTGGTCTGTCGCGAAGTCATTCTTGTCTGCTCTGTTTGGTATCGCCGTTGAAGAGGGTGACATAAAAAGCATTGAACAATCCGTGACGGAGTATGTGCCTGAACTTGTCGGAACAGGGTATGACGGTGTTCGGATTAAAGACGTATTGCAAATGTCTAGCGGTGTTGCCTTCAATGAAGACTATTACGACTTCAATTCTGATATTAATCGCTTTGGCCGTACCTTTGCATTAGGCGGATCATTCGATGATTTTGCGGCAAGCCTGAAAAACGAAAAAGAACCTGGCACATTTTTACACTACGTCAGCATCGACACGCATGTACTAGGAATGGTGTTGCGTGCAGCGACAGGAAGAGAAATAGCAGACTACTTTGACGACAAGCTCTGGTCGAAAATCGAACCTGAATCGAGCACTTACTACATTGTTGATGATGAAAATGAGCCAATGGTACTCGGCGGGCTGAATATGCGCACGCGTGACTTCGCGCGCTTTGGATTGCTCTACCTTAACAACGGAAAATGGAAGGATGAGCAGGTTATACCAGAAGCGTGGGTGAAGGCTTCAGTAACGCCTGACGCTCCGCATCTTGTGCCAGGTGAGCGGGACAACTCCTACATCAATTTAGGTTACGGCTATCAATGGTGGATTCCAGAAAATGCTGACCAAGAGTTCTATGCGATTGGCATCTACGGGCAGTTTATTTACGTCAACCAAAAGGCCAATGTCGTCATTGTGAAGAACTCTGCTCATCTAGAATTTGCAGACAATGACTATGAGTCGTTTTTTGAGGTCATTGCATTCTGCCGTGAGGTGGTGAAGTCATTGGAAATGATTGAGTCATAATCGAAGTTTGCCATTCGCGCTCAACGGGATTTTTGCTTCGTTCTAATCCGTCATTGCTGCGCAGGCGGCACAAAAGCGCTTTAGCGCGTTGAACAACCAACGGTCGGCCCGAAGGTTAAGCGAAGCGCATCATCTATTGTTTAAAGAGCAATGCATGGAGTTAGACAGAAGCTGACTTTAGTTCAGTTCCCTTGTCTATGCCTGTTTCAAGAGCTTAAGAGACCTTGAGTTAGTTTGGATATCGCCATTTACCAGCATCGCCTTTCTTGAAAAAGGGGACATTTTCTTTTGCTTAGGTTTTATCTCTCAAATTCACTTAGCTTGTTCAAAACTTAAAAGTGAAGATTCAACCTTGATTCTGTTTCTTGCTTAATAGCAATTATCTAATCTCTCTAAGTGCCCCGGGGACAGCACTGTGGTTCTTCCTTAAGCACACAAAAATAGATGTCATTTAAATGTCACGCGAAGGACACAGATTTGTAACAGCATAAAAATAACCTTAGAGAAAATTACATAGAGATGTCTAGATGTCTGTATATTCGATTAGTCGGGGTGAAGGTTCTGTCCCTGTTTATCGTCAAATTGCGCTTTGGTTGAAGAAAGAAATTTCCGACAATTATCAAGCTGGCGATGCGCTTCCTTCAGAAATTGCACTTGCAAAAAAACTGGGTGTTAACCGTCATACCTTGAGACGGGGGGTTGATGAGCTTGTTAGTGAAGGTTCCGTTGAGAGGCGTCATGGTGTAGGCGTTCTTGTGCTAGATAAAGTACATAGCTATTCAATTAACTCCCAATCAAGATTTACTGAAGCTTTTGAAGCCTTAGGTTTTGAGACCAGAAGCGCGTTACTCGCTAAAAAAGTGATCATTGCCAATGACGTTCTCTCTGAAAAATTAGAGATAGAAGGTGGCGCTCATGTCATACATCTTGAAACCTTAAGGATTGTTGAGCAACAACCTTTCTGCTTAATAAGTCATTTCTTGCCACTCAACGCATTTCCAGGTGTTCTGGATACATTTGAAGGGGGTTCTCTTCATCGTTTTCTGAAGTCTAATTTTGGTACCGGTCTGGCTCGAAAAGAAAGCGTGGTCAGCGCCGCATTACCGACTTCTGAAGAAGCTGCTCAGCTTTTAATGCCGAAGGGCGGACCAATACTGAAATCAAAAAGTGTTAATGCCGATGTGATTGGCGGTCGACCGATCGAATATGCCATTACGCGATTTCGAGGTGGTGCTACCGAATTATCTTTAAATTTCGATCTCAAAAACTAAGAGGATATTACTATGAAAATCAGAAGCTTAATTGCAGCCGGTATGGCTTGCTTGACTGTGTCTAGTGCAGTGTTGGCGGAATTGCCAGATGGCTCAAAAGGCAATCCACTAAGAGTTTTAATGGTACCCGCGGATACTGGTACAAATGATATTACGCAGGACTATAAGCCAGTCTTTGATGGTATCACTAAGAATTACGGTATTCACTTTGACGTAAAAGCGGGCAATAGCTACGCCGCTGTTGTAGAGGGGATGTGTAACGACCAGGCTGACATTGCTTGGTTTGGTGCTTCTACCTATGGTGAAGCTTACAATCGTTGCGGTGTTGATTTACTCGCTGTTGACGTCAAGAAAGGTGACTCTTCGTACTACTCAGGTATTTTCGTTAAGAAAGGCAGTGGTATCAACGAAATATCTGACCTCAAAGGACATAGTGTTGCATTTGGAAGCACAAGTTTTACTTCATCATTCAACTTTCCGGTTGCCATGATTATCGCTGCTGGCATTGATCCAGTGAAGGATCTCGACAAAGTTATTGTGGCGGGCTCGCATTCTGCGTCATTAGCGGCACTCGCGGAAGGAAAAGTAGATGCAGCGGCTGCATCCTATAACTCGTTCGGTAAAGCAGTTAAGAAAGGTGCGATTGACCCGGATAAGTTTAAGCCTCTTGCGAAATCTCAACCTATTCCAAACCCACCCCTAGCGATGAATAAAGGATTGCCTGGCTCGCTAAAGGCAAAGCTTAAAGAAGCGTTTAACACCATCCATACCAAGATTGATTCAAGCAAAATTCGTGGCTACGGCGGTAAGAAAGTTGATCGTTACGACGCTGAATTTGATGAGCAAAAAATCTTTGATGCGCTTGCCAAATTAGGTGCAGTCACGAAGCAAGTAAAAGAAGAAATGATTGCCAAGGCGGGTCAACGCTAATTTGGTTTCTTGGTATAGGAGTGAGCGCTCATGGATAGAGCTCTCGCTATATACCGATAGCATTAAAAACGAGGTGTTAGATATGCTTGCATTTGATTCAGTCTGCCGTCGATTTAAAGACGGCACCGTTGCTGTGAAGGATGTATCTCTTAACATTCCCCAAGGAGAGTTCTGCGTATTGTTGGGTCCTTCAGGCGCAGGGAAATCGACATTGATGAATATGATCAATGGTGTCGTAGAACCAACATCAGGCAAGGTGCATTTTGATGGCGAACCGATCACTCGCAGTAACCTGCGACAATTTCAGAGACATGTTGGCATGATCCATCAACAGTTGCATTTAATACCTCGACTATCGGTCCTACATAACGTCTTAAGTGGCTTGTTGCCAGACAAGAGTCTTTTACGCAGCTTATTGAAGTCCTTTCCTAAAGAAGATCAGTTGAAAGCTTTTGAGTTGCTCAATGAAGTAGGTTTGGAAAAGAAGCACTTGATGCGCAGAGCTTCGGAGCTTTCTGGAGGTCAACAGCAACGTGTTGCGATAGCCAGAGCATTTGTTTCCAGCCCGAAAGTGGTATTAGCAGATGAACCTGTTGCCAGTTTAGATCCTGCGATGAGTCGTAGTGTTTTAAATAGCTTAAAAGCTGCTGCCAAGCATCACGGTGCGACTGTCGTTTGTACCTTACATCAGTTGGATTATGCCTTGGAGTTTGCCGATCGAATTGTCGCGTTGCGTGCCGGTGAGGTG
>NZ_LWFI01000200.1:0-564 GCF_001635735.1 Oleiphilus sp. HI0067 | reverse complement strand
CCTGGGCCTTGCAAAAGATGGATGTAACGCTGGAGGGTGTCGGGGGTGATTTTTTCTGGATTGGCGTAAAAATCATCTACCATTGTGGTAACGATCGTTGATGGTTGAAAATACTCGGAAAGTAGGCCTGTATTATCTAAGTATCGGACCATGAAAGGGGGCTCTTGCTGCATGCCAAGAGGCGATACCAAAGTAAGAGTTTTTACTTTATTTGAGTTGTCTATAGCGTAACGTGCAGCTAAATATCCGCCGTAAGAAGCACCGACTAAATGAAAGTTTCGGAGCTCGAGATCTTCAATTAGGTAGGTGAGGGTATGACTCAGGTAATCACGACTTAAGTTTTCAGGACATAGATCTTCTGGTGAGCGAATGCAGCGTGGTGCCCCCGTTAAACCTGAGCCAGGTAAATCAATCGCGATAACACGAAATTCTTGGCGAAGTATTTCGACCCAGCGGTTCCATGTGTGAACAGAGGAAAGCTCGCCATGGATAAGGACAATGGTATCGCCTTCGCCTACATCACGAAAATGCACAGGTAAGCCAAAGTCATTATCGCGATAGTCT
>NZ_LWFI01000199.1:0-918 GCF_001635735.1 Oleiphilus sp. HI0067 | reverse complement strand
CTATGGGATTAGTATGAGTAAATCAAAAAAAGCCTCGGAGCAGTACACAATCGAAACGATTAAATTAGCCTCTGAAGACGAGTATATGAACGATGCGCAACTGGCGTTCTTCAAAGCATTGCTAATTGAGTTGCATGACTCTACACGAGAGAGAATTCAAGAGGCTAAAGATCAAATGTCGAGCCCTGTTGATTCGGCTGACGAAGGAGATCGTGCCTCGTGGGAAGAGCAATGTGCGATTTCTATGCGCATTGTTGACCGAGAGCAAAAGCTACTCCCTAAGATTCAGCAGTCCTTAGAGCGGATTCGGCTGGGCGAGTATGGCTACTGTATTGAATCTGGAGATCCAATCGGTATTCCGCGATTACTTTTAAGACCAACAGCTGAGTACTGCGCAGACGTCAAACAAGCACGTGAAATGCAGGAGCACGTGTTCAGAGATTAGTTAAGCTTGAGAGTAAACGAATGATGTAGCCTCGATGCTTAATCAAAGCGTTGGAAGCATTAACTTCCAGCGCTTTGATTAAGCAACCACGCAATCACAAACACTTGCGGTAGGGTTAACAGCGGTAAATAGAGTGCTGTTTTCCATGATTTGGTGGTGTCTTTGATGACCATAATTTCGGTGTAATCGGTGGCGACGCCGCCCATCAAAAAACCAAAACTATTACCGGGGGCATTGGCACGAGTCATCAAGTCGGCCGCGATAGGTGTCGAGCCTTCTGAGCAGACCTCAATGATGGTCGCAGCGACTAAGGTCGCAAATAAACCAAGCAGAGTAGGACCGAAGTAATCTTGGAAAAGCTCTAGGCTCACAAAGGCGCGAATAGCAGAAGCGAGCAACACGCCAAACAATATCCATTTGATGATAATGCGTGAGCCATTAATGCCTCCTTGAACAAAGCGTTTAAGAAGCGT
>NZ_LWFI01000198.1:0-1164 GCF_001635735.1 Oleiphilus sp. HI0067 | reverse complement strand
CCTAAAATTACAGCCTGTGCACCTTGGGCCTGTAGTTTCTTTATGATATCTAAGTAACGCTCTTTGGATGACTCAAGCAGTTGGCCTTTGCAGAGTTCTTCGTAGATGATTCGGTGCACTTCAGCACGATCTTCCTCGTTAGGCGTAAGGACATCTAGCGAGAATTTGTCTTGTAATCGTCCTTTGTAGAAGTCTTGTTCCATGGTGAATGCGGTGCCAAGCAGACCTACTTTAATAATATTTGCGTTTAGAAGTGTTTGGCCTGTGGCATCAGCGATGTGTAGTAGTGATATGTTGATTTTTTCTTCGATAGTTGGAGCGACTTTATGCATAGTGTTGGTACAGATCAGCAGACAGTCGGCGCCAGCGGATTGGACATTTAATGAGGCTGATAACAAGATTTGCGCGCAGCTCTCCCAATCGTTTTGATGTTGTAAGTGCTCGATCTCTGCGAAGTCTACGCTCACCAAAACTATTTTGGCCGAGTGTAAACCGCCAAGCTTAGCTTTCACTCCTTCATTGATCGCTTTGTAGTAGCCTTGCGTACTTTCCCAACTCATGCCGCCGAGAAGGCCTATTGTTTTCATTTGTTGGACTCCGAGAAAATTGATCTGACAATCAAAACATATTTCGTCTAGGCTTGTCTTGAATTATGAAATGTAGGACTGAATGGTGACTAACGAGCTAGTACTTGTTGATGAGATGGGAAAGAAGTTAGGCCTTGCCGATAAGCTTGAGGCACATCAAAAAGGCTTGTTGCATTTGGCTTTCTCTCTAGTGGTCTATCGAGTTGTTGATGGTCAACGCGAGTACCTTCTCCAGAAACGTGCCGCGACTAAATACCATGGAGCAAACCTATGGAGTAATACCTGTTGTTCCCATCCTTTTGATGAAGAATTGCCAGCTGCGGCTGTTCAGCGCAGAGTCGGAGAAGAGCTTGGAATAACGCAAAAATTAGATCTTAAGGAATTAGAGCCTGTTTTGTATCGAACGGAAATGCAAAACGGTCTTATTGAACATGAGTATGACCATGTATTTGTTTCTAATGACACAATCTTCGACTTTGAGTTGAACCCTCAAGAAGTCAGTGAAACAGCATGGGTATTAGAATCGGATTTAAAGACTGATCTTGTGAAGAACCCAGGAAAATACACGCCTTGGTTA
>NZ_LWFI01000197.1:0-650 GCF_001635735.1 Oleiphilus sp. HI0067 | reverse complement strand
AGGTGTCGCCTTAATTATCGAATTCACTCACACCAATTTTACGTACTATATGGCGCATAATTTTTCCTAAGCGAATTTTTGGCAATACTACGCAAAACAACTATTAGACCTTGGTCTAGCATTGGACCAAGGTCTACATCAAGCCCTGTTCGGTAAAACTGACCACATGACTACCTGCGACGATTAAATGATCCAGCACCCGCACATCGATCAACTCCAATGCCGACTGCAATCGTCGTGTAATCTGGATGTCAGCTTGGCTTGCTTGCGTCGATCCAGAGGGATGGTTATGACAAAGAATGACGGCTGCAGCACCTTTGTTAAGTACATGGCGAACTACTTCACGCGGATATACGGATGCAGCATCAATCGTACCCTGAAACAGCTCTTCCATATCCAGAATTGCATGCTGATTATTAAGATACAGAACAGCGAAGGTTTCATGTTGACGATTTGCCAAGGCATGCTGCACATAACGTTTGCACACATCAGGGCTAGTGATAACATCACTCTCCCTTAACTCATCTTTTAGTACGCGCTTACTTACTTCTAAACTTGCATGTAACTGCGCGTACTTTGCTAAGCCCATGCCTTTGTAAGAACAGAATTCTTGTTCACTAGCGCGAAGCAGTGGCTTCAACCCACCAAAA
>NZ_LWFI01000196.1:0-1294 GCF_001635735.1 Oleiphilus sp. HI0067 | reverse complement strand
TGTAGAGATGACGCGTTCTTCATCATCTTCATCCAGTTCTTCGAAATTAAAAATTCCATCTATCTGGTTTCCATCATATTTCGCCACATAGGGATCAATCAGATATTCATCTGAACTGTCTTCGTCAGAAACAAATATCAATAAGTCGGCTTCGCCAATGGGGTTATTCAAAAAGCCAAGTTTAGCGCCTTCGATAACTCTAACTATCCGACTAGACTCAAATTCCGCGGTGACCCACGTGTTTGTAGAAATGTTTTCAGCAAGTATGTTTGTGGGGGCTAAGGCGTTGATATAAATACGAGATTCATGGGTCGTTAAATCAATATCCGAAGCGCTATTCACTGCGAAGATTGTTTCTGCTCTCGAGTCGTTAGAGAAAATCAACAAAGATTGATAAGAAGCAAATTCTTCTATTGTTACGATATCTCCAGTATCTAAAGCAGCAAAAGTTAACGCGATTAGGCCTGTTTGTTTTGTATAGAGTTCTTCATCATTGCCAGAGTCAAACTGATATCGATAGAGAGTGTCATCGCCTTCATATGCAATAAAACCATCCGTTAAGGCATGGTTTGGGACGGAACCTTGGTTTGCATTATCAAATGTTGAGCGTGCAAGTGATAAATACGCTTTGATTGCATTTTCACTAGCCACAATATCTTCTGAGTTAATAAGAGTATTGAGCGTGGCAAGACTTAACTCATGAAGAGTTGTATAACTAGCTTGGAGGATTTGGCTATTGTCATATTCTTTTTGGTTTCGGAATATAACTAAGCGGTCATCACCTGCACTTACAACATATGGTGGGGGAGTTTCTTCGTCGCTTGCCGGCTTATTTTCTGACTTATACTCAAATGGAAAATCGAACAATGTAGGTCCATTCCAAACCCTACCGCTCAATGCTTCTGTTTCAGCGTTGTGTGATACCCATATCGAGCGACCTGTTTGCTGCTCACCATCATCATCGTTGTAAATAAAATTTGGATCAATCAGAAATGCTCCAAAGACTTCTGAGCTACTGACGTTAAAACTTTCATTAAGGATGTTCGAACGAGATATATCAAAGTCTATGTAGTGATATCGATTTGTAGCAAATGAGCAGTCAGAGCCATTTTTAAGCGCGACATATACTGCTGTATCATCGATTGTCTTCAGGTAGTAGTCACTATCTGAATCAAATACTGAAAATGCAGGTCTTTTGGCTGCGTATACGCCGCACACGTCATCGATAAATTCTTTGAGGTCGTATGAACGACGGTTTGCTGTTTTCGAATAATTAAGCAACTTAATCATTTTT
>NZ_LWFI01000195.1:0-1087 GCF_001635735.1 Oleiphilus sp. HI0067 | reverse complement strand
AGGGATGCAGAAAGTTGCACGGGCTTATGTTTTGTACCGTGAGGAGCACGCTCAGCAGCGTAAAGATCAACAGCCTAGCGAAGAGGCACATCCTCACTTCAAAATGCAACGCAATGATGGCTCTGAGGCGCCATTAAACATTGGTCGTATTCGCGCTTTGATTTCTCAGGTGTGCAGAGGCCTTGAAGGCGTTGATGCAGATCATTTATTAGATTCGAGCTATCGCAACCTGTATCACGGCATTAAAGAGGAAGATATTGGTACAGCGCTTATTATGGCTGCGCGACCTTTGATCGAGTCAGAGCCGAATTATTCGTTTGTTAGTGCAAGGTTGTTGTTGGATTCGTTAATGAGCGAGGTGGGTAAGGCATTGAATGTTTACTTGCCTGCTGCGATAGAAGATGCGAGTAATGCGTATGCTGAAATATTCGAAGCGGGCATCCGTTTTGGCATTCAAGAAGAGCTTATCGATTCTAAGTTAGATTCCTTCAATATAGAGATGCTTGCCGATGCGCTCAAACCAGAGCGTGACAACCAGTTTACCTATTTAGGGTTACAGACTTTATACGATCGTTACTTTATTCATCATGAAGAAACGCGTATTGAATTGCCGCAAACCTTTTTTATGCGAGTCGCAATGGGGCTCGCGCTAAATGAGGATGACCCTACAGCCCGTGCAATTGAATTTTATGACCTCTTGTCATCGTTTGATTATATGAGCTCAACCCCCACCTTGTTCAATTCCGGAACGTTAAGACCTCAACTATCATCGTGCTATCTGACCACTGTTCCAGATGACTTGAGCGGTATATATGACGCTTTGCGTGACAATGCCTTGCTCTCAAAATGGGCAGGTGGATTGGGTAATGATTGGACTAATGTTCGCTCGCTAGGCGCGCACATCAAGGGAACTAATGGCCAGTCTCAGGGGGTCGTGCCGTTCCTTAAAGTTGTAAATGACACGGCTGTTGCAGTGAACCAAGGCGGTAAACGCAAAGGAGCCGTTTGTGCATACTTGGAAAGCTGGCATTTAGATATCGAAGACTTTCTCGATCTTAGAAAAAATACAGGGGATGAGAGACGTCGC
>NZ_LWFI01000194.1:0-851 GCF_001635735.1 Oleiphilus sp. HI0067 | reverse complement strand
GTATTTTACGAACTCTTCTAGGTCTTTCACGAAGTTTTTGCTGAAGGTCTTTGCAATGGTGATGCTTTGTTTTGCGCCGCTGCTGATAAATTTTGCTGGTGTATCGCCAATGAAGTTAGCTAGCAAGCCTTCCCAGTCGATATCTAAATTATCTGCAAAACGCTGAATTTGTTGTGCGCGTACGGCATCACCAGTAAACGCAAGGTCGCCTGAGTTCAGTAGAGTGGCAGTGTCTCTATAAGCGGCCAATTTTAATAGTCCTGACAGGCTGGCGGTCATGGTGACTGTTGGAGCTTGCTCTGCAGATAAAAGTAAGATGCGATTGTTTTTTGCGCCAATGAATAGCGATTGATTTAGATTGCTAATACGTAGTTCGAGCACACAGCCATTAAGAGGCTTTAGTTTTTGTTCTGAACCTGGATCCATAGATAAGGTAGCGTTGAGTGTTTTCTCAACGCTAGGTGCGAACTGTTGGAATAAAGGTTGGCTAAAGATGTTCACTACGCCTTTACTCCGGTGTGTAGAGCAACAATGCCGCCAGTCATATTTTGATAGCGCGTATTAACGAATCCTGCCTCATCCATCATACCCTTCAAGGTTTCTTGGTCTGGATGCATACGAATAGATTCAGCTAGGTATTTATAGCTTTCACTATCATTTGTGATGAGCTTGCCCATCATAGGGAGTGCGGTGAATGAGTATTTGTCATACACATCACTAAGCACTGTGTTAGTGGGTTTTGAAAATTCCAATATCAAAAGTCTGCCGCCCGGTTTCAATACGCGGAACATAGAGCGGATAGCTTTATCTTTATCAGTGACATTTCTTAAGCCAAACGCGATCGATACGGC
>NZ_LWFI01000193.1:0-951 GCF_001635735.1 Oleiphilus sp. HI0067 | reverse complement strand
AAATTAAGCCATCCAAACTCTCGTTTTGACGTTCAACAAGTTGCGCTGCTGTATGACGGAATCGCCAAGCGCCTGAACGATGAATTTATGGGATTTACTGAACACCCAATCAAAGTCGGCACCTTTGAACTGATGACCGACTGGGTAAGCACCGCCCATACCTTACGCGAACTCTACGAACGCGCCATACGCTTCTACAATCAGATCACCGACGAACTACAAATGTCGCTTGAGATTCAAGGCGAGCACGTCTATCTCACAACAGAACTCCGCCAGCCAGAATTAGATTTCGAACACTTTTATATCGAGTACTGGCACGTCATCTGGCATCGCTTTGGATGCTGGTATATCGATCAACCCATCAAACTGGTCAGCGCTTATATCAATTACGACCCGATTGATCCGATCGAGTTTTCACTTTTATTTCGCTGCCCAACAAACTTCAAAAGCAAGTTCAATCGGCTCGTTTTCCATCGATCATACCTCAACATGCCACTCATCAAGACGCCAACTGATCTGCGTAATTTCTTAAAAAATGCTCCTGTAGATTTGCTAACTATCCCCGGTGAAGACACCAGTATTTCGGCGAAAGCACGACAACTCATCGAACCTCGTCAATTACGCAAAGAAGACCGTTTATCGCTCCTAAATAGCAGAGAGCTTTCAGAAAAACTGGGCATGAGCGAGCCCACCTTACGCCGAAAATTAAGCGCTGAAGGCAGCTCCATTCAGAGCATAAAAAATGACGTTCGCTTCAAACTTGCGAAACAACAACTCAAAGCCACGAATTTCAGCATTGCAGACATCGCATTACAGTTAGGATTTAGCGAGTCACGAGCATTCTCGCGCGCATTTAAACAATGGTCAGGGCTTAACCCTCAAGATTATCGCGATACACGCAGCCCACATTAGATAAAACAAAAAATGACCAATCACAGATTTTTTGATCGT
>NZ_LWFI01000192.1:0-736 GCF_001635735.1 Oleiphilus sp. HI0067 | reverse complement strand
AAACTTATGCCGCGATAGATGAAAAAGCAACAATGCGCTTAGCGGCTATTGAGTCCGAGCTACACGAACTNTCACAGACCTTAACTAGAACGGAACACTCCTTTGATAACCTCGTAGTTCGCTCACCCATTAAAGGGTTTGTTACAGGTTTAACAATCGACGCTGTTGGCGAAGTAGTGACACCTGGAGCTACGCTAGTCGAGATTATCCCCTACGACTCTCTAGTAATTGCAGAGGCAAAAATCGATACCAAGGATATCTCCTCCCTCAAATTGGGCCAAGATGTCAATGTTAAAGTGACAGCATTTGATTTTTCTCAACATGGCATGGTTACGGGAACCTTACAGAAGGTCTCTAAAAACAGTTTTCAAGATGAAGACGGTCAACCTTACTACAAAGCTAATATAGCACTGGATGACCAGTGGGTCGGGTCTGAGGGAAATCGCCTATTGCCCGGCATGGTGGTTCAAGCTGATATTTTAAGTGGTGAAAAAGCGGTGATTCAATACTTGTTAAAACCACTTCGCCTCGCCTCACAGCGCGCCTTTACTGAAAAATAAGGAGATTAGTGATGAGTTATACACCTTATACTGACGGTCAGAATACATCCCGTAAAGGTAAAGTCTCTGGGTCATCTAATCAGACTTACAATCAGCACGTAGATAAAAGTGTCGACGAAAAACAGGATAAACCCATATCTCCTGAAGCAGATCCAGTAGTACCGCGTCAATCGGAA
>NZ_LWFI01000191.1:0-970 GCF_001635735.1 Oleiphilus sp. HI0067 | reverse complement strand
GCTCACTATGGGCGATATTAAAATGAAGACAGAGGTGAATTTGAATGATCGTTCAGAATTCAGATACCCTTTGTTGGTCGGTCGTAGCTTTCTTGAAGGCAATGTGCTCGTTGATACCAGTCAACGTTATATGGTGCTCGATTAGGTGCTCTTATGAACTCCCGGCTTCAAATTGCGTTCGTCATCAGTGTACTTATTATTTTGGGTCTCGGCGCGGTCGCCTATAAAAACCAAGTGCTCTCGTTTCCGCTCACGACGAATCAAGACCAAGAAGTATGGTCTGTCGAAATAAAGCTCTCGTTTGAAGCCACTGAAGAATCTGTTCGATTGTTTATCAATGCTGCAGATAAAAACCCTTACCGTCGTACCTTAGTCACTCAAAAATTTGGTCCCTTCCAGTCGCAAAAGAATAACTCAGAAAACGGTTATGAATCAGTTCTGCTTGAAGGGAAAATGAATCTAGGTAAGCAAGAAGCTGCGATTCGTTATGTTACGTGGTTTTTGAATAATGATAATTACACGAGACCGTCACCAAGCGAGCTCAGTCTCCCAACATTTCTCGTGAGTGAAAAACAGGCGGTTGATGCGATTACAAGGTCGCTTGAACAGTATCGTTCACCCAAAGGAAAAGCGCTGGCTTTGTTAGATATGATGAATACTGATGAGCCGAGCATGCTGGTTCTATTAGGTGAGAACGCACGCTTAAGTAAGCGCATAGAGCTTGCGCAAAAATTACTAGCTTACTCGGGTGTACATAGCAAAACTGCACAAGGCTTGATGCTGCGTGATCGCAAACGCAACACGCCTATTCAGCAATTTTTAAGGGTTTACGAACAGGACGCGTGGCATACCATCGATGCCTTAGAAGAGTATGTAATTCAGCCTAACCGACTAATTTTGTTCCAAGAGGGCGATGAGCCGCTTATTGAAATTTACGGAGGTCGAAATGCGGAACTTCGTTTTTCAATGC
>NZ_LWFI01000190.1:0-1758 GCF_001635735.1 Oleiphilus sp. HI0067 | reverse complement strand
ACGTTATTCGCATTACATCGACGATCTTGATTTCGCGATTTCTCATTTTTCTGGTACTGGGCGAACGCCAATATTGGCGCCGAATAACCCGATGACGCCTTCTGCTTTTGTTCCATTTTATGAACAGATCGATCAAACGGGTTTGGAACTCCAGTATATTTATGAGTCATGGTTACTAAAGTTCGAAGGTATTTCAACGAAAGGAATCGACTCTCGTTACTCTGCCGCCGTGGCAGGATTTGAATACACGCAGGTTGGGATCTTTGATAGTTATGCAGATTTGGGTTGGATTGCTGAATATTTATACGATGATCGTAAGAGTGATAGTCGCATAACGTTTGAGCAAGACGTGTTTGTTGGATGGCGTTATGCGTTTAATGATGAAGACTCTTCCGAAATACTATTGGGCGGTATTCTTGATCACAAAACTCATGAACGTATCTACTCACTTGAGGCAAGCCAGCGCCTCACAAGCGATGTAAAGCTTTTTGTAAATGCTTGGGTCTTTGACGGGAAACCTCATTTGACCACTGATCCAATGGATATCCTTAATGCAGCGACCGACTCCTCGCAGAAAACGAGATTTTTGCAAAGTGAGGATCATGTGCAATTTGAACTCGTGAAATACTTCTAAAAAAAAGTGCTTGGTAGGAGGCTTTTGAAGCAAAGGTTTCACATTTTTCAGGAAAGGTCATACACTTCGCTTATAAGTGAAAAATAATGTAAACGACGAACTTACTGTTATGTGTCTTAGCGATAACATAGTGCGAGGTGTCAAGTGATAGACGTATTAGTGGTTGATGACCACGATCTTATTCGCGCAGGGATCTCACGTATGTTGCAGGATGACGTATCCATAAATGTGATTGGTGAATCTGACTCAGGTGAAAACGCCATCGACTCAGCTCAATCACATAAGCCAGATGTTGTGCTTATGGATATCAAAATGCCCGGTATAGGGGGCATTGAAGCCACGCGACGTATTAAGAAAGTCAGTGATGACATCAAGGTTGTCGTCGTCTCTGCATTGACAGATTCCCCTTCAGCACAAAGAGTCCTTGATTCTGGGGCTTCCGCTTATGTATCGAAGAATAGCCACATCAGTGAAATGATTAAAGCCGTGAAGAAAGTGCATGCGGGTGAGCGTTACATTAGCCCTGATATCGCACAAAATATGGCTTTAAATGAATCCAGCAATGATCCGTTTAGTGAACTATCCTCTCGTGAAAAGCAGATTGCTGAGATGATTATGGAGTGTCGTAAGGTTCAAGAAATTTCGGATGTGTTGTGTTTGAGCCCTAAAACGGTTAACTCCTACCGTTATCGCGTATTTGAGAAACTTGGCGTTACCAGTGATGTAGGTCTAACGCTCATGGCATTAAAGCACGGATTGCTAGAAGTCGATGCCACAGAGTAGTCAAAGCGCAATCGCGCAGCCATTTGACGCTAAGAACTTCCTTAAAAACTTATCAACTGCCCCAGGTGTCTATCGAATGTTCGATGGTGCTAGGCAGATCCTCTATGTTGGCAAGGCCAAGAATCTAAAAAAACGCGTTTCTAGTTACTTTCTTAAGAATGATCATGCGCCCAAGACTCGCGCGCTGGTCTCAAAAATTCAAAATATTGAAGTCACTATTACGAATAGTGAAACAGAAGCTTTGATCTTAGAGCAAAATTTGATCAAAAAGCTGAAACCTCCCTACAACATTTTGCTGCGGGACGATAAGTCTTATCCGTATATCTATTTGGCGACCGATA
>NZ_LWFI01000189.1:0-741 GCF_001635735.1 Oleiphilus sp. HI0067 | reverse complement strand
AAAATTATAATCATCGCTCATGATGCTTGTTAGTGCGCGCGAGCATTCTTATAATTCGACTCTTTACAGTTAGAGATAGCCTTATGTCAAACCAAGCCAATACTCAGCAAGATTGCCCAGAAACGATTAAGTTCAATCGTCTGTTTTGGCATAGCCGCCGAGGGATGCTCGAGCTAGATGTGTTGTTGGTTCCCTTTTTGAAGGAAGTCTACAAAGATCTATCTGAAGAAGATAAAGCAAAATACGAAGACCTCTTAACATGCGAAGACACTGAGCTCTTCCAGTGGTTCATGCAAAAGAGCGTACCGGACAATGCAGACCATGCTTACATGGTAAAAATGATATTGGATCGTGTTCAACCAAGTTAATATCACCATTAAACAGTCCTACGCAATGCTGGGTATATTAACCTTACCTAGCATCGTGGCACTAGCTATGTTGATAATCGCAGAAGCCTCATTATTTAGTGCAGGTGCTGCATGCATCGCCATAGGGACTAATGCTTATTTAACTTACTCGGTTTTCAAATCTCACGCACACAACAATGCTCTCATGATTGAGGGGAAAAAACTCGTTTATCGTCGCGATGGACACTACTTACCAATCTCGATTCATAGCTCAGTTTGGCTCACGCACGCCTTTGCGATTCTGGTACTAGCCACTAATAGCGGTGCGAAATACATCATTTGCTTGAGCCCTCTAACGAGCAGTAAAAAAGATCACCATCGCAGACTATACGTT
>NZ_LWFI01000188.1:0-817 GCF_001635735.1 Oleiphilus sp. HI0067 | reverse complement strand
GAAATCTCGTCATGTAGCAACACGCGTGACTTCCAAGCTCGTCGCATGCAAGCGCGTTACCGTGACCAAGCTAGCGGGAAGCCGGCATTGGTGCATACCCTGAATGGATCAGGTTTAGCGGTAGGTCGTACCATGATTGCGGTACTTGAAAACTATCAGCAAGAAGATGGTTCGATTAAAGTGCCAGAAGCACTTAAATCATACATGGGTAATATCGACGTTATTCGCTAAGAGACGCTCTTATGAACTGGCTTCCGTTGTATTTTAAGCCGCAAGGGCAGTCAGTTCTTGTCTTTGGTAGTGGTGACGTTGCGACTAGAAAAGTTCGATTTCTACAACGAACAGAATTTCCGATTACCGTAATTAGTATTGATGAGACTGCTAAGGATAGGTTTACTGAGTTTGAATCGGTGGATGTTATTCATAGTACAGGCCTTGATTCTCTTAGCTCTCAATTGTTTGAAAACGTTATTTTTGCAGTTGCGGCATCTGAAGATCATAGCGCTGACGTCTTTTTTGCTCAGCAGGCTCGCCAAGCTGGTATCCCAGTTCATGTGGCACATTCCATAGACGATAGTGATTTTTTGCTTCCTGCTGTAATTGATCGAGGCCCGATATCGGTCGCGGTATCGAGTGCAGGTCAGCATCCTACCTTAACTCGCCTTGTTCGTAATCGTATCGAATCCGTATTGCCGGCAAGGCTCGAAGCTTTGGCTGAGCTAGCATTACGCTATAAAGATAAGGTACGAGAAAAGCTCTCAACTAATAATGCCCGTCGTGCTTTTTGGGAGCGTCAGCTAGAAGGTCGTGTTGCAGA
>NZ_LWFI01000187.1:0-1189 GCF_001635735.1 Oleiphilus sp. HI0067 | reverse complement strand
CATACGCCATCAACTGCGATGGGGGATGTGTTGATTGAGAGATTAATCTCGAAAGCTGGACTTCAATTCGAAATCCATTCTTAGCTACTGCGATTGCTTAGGCTGTGTTGAAAGCTTGTTCGAAATACTCATTTACTTATATGTAAACTCCGTGTTCTCACAAACTTTCGCCCTGCCTAAGCTGCTCTCCTAACGCTAAGAAGCTGCGAGCTTTCGTTCATTTTCGTCGCGTCTTATCGTCGCTTGTGAGGTTAGGCGTTTCGTAAGCTGTGTTGAAAGCTTGTTCGCTTTACTCACTGGCTTTGCCAGAACGCACTTTAGTGCGGTCCGTAGGGCGAGCTACGCGAGTATTTACTTATATGTAAACTCCGTGTTCTCATAAACTTTCGCCTTGCCTAAGCTGCTCTCCTAACGCTAAGTAGCTGCGCGTTTTTATTTGTTTTTGCCTTATTCTAAATTCTTTATTGACCCAGCTTGGGTATGTCTTACTCGAACTTTTAAAGTTTTCGTATATCTAACCTCTTCTTTCAAAGGCTTTGTGTCTAATCTACGCATCTTCATAACGCGTAAGACATTTTGTCTTAGGTCTAAGTTGAATAAGGTAAATCAAGAGGTTTCGATGCGAAGTATATTCACTGTATTGGTGTTAAGTCTTGGTCTAGTGCTTACGGGGTGTAGCACCGGTAGTTGGCGAGACGCGAGCCGAGACTCTGCGAATTTATCTCCACTCCCCGGTGATTATTCTGATGCCATCGTGCAAGTTTACGCTGCAGATGCTTGGGGATGGCGAGGGATATTTGCAGTGCATACATGGATATCTGTTAAACCAAGCAATGCAGATCAATACACTGTCCTTGAAGTGATTGGCTGGCGCGCTCGATGGGGTGTGCCGGTTCTTCGCATAGAGAAAGACTTGCCTGATCGCTATTGGTTTGGGGCAAAGCCAGAGTTGGTATACGAAAAGCGTGGTGAGGGCGCTGATCAGCTCATCGAAGATATTCTTCGCGTTTCACGTGATTACCCTTGGGCAAATGAATATACCGTGTTCCCAGGTCCCAATAGCAATACCTATCCTGCATGGGTTGCTAGTCAAATCGAAGGCTTCGAATTAGATATGCCATTTAGAGCGATTGGCAGTGGCTGGGAGCCTTAACATCGATTTCTATGTGATTACGCGACTAGCTTAGAG
>NZ_LWFI01000186.1:0-668 GCF_001635735.1 Oleiphilus sp. HI0067 | reverse complement strand
AAAAAAACGCACAGATATTGACTATATGTAATTCGCTGTCAGAATTGCAGGTCGCTTAGATCCGGGGTAGTTTGTAGAGGCCTTTCCTAGTGGTTTTCTTATCCCCCCAGCAAGTTAATATGTTGCGACGGCAACATTACTTATTTGAATTTGAGAAGAGTCCAAAAAGCATGACTGTTTTCATAGGCGTTACTCCCCGCCTTAATAAGTAAATTCAACTTGCTAAAGTTGCATCGAAAACGCTTCCAAAAGAAGCGAGCATTACTCGGATTAAGCTTCCAAATTTAACTGTATTATTTAAAGGTAAATATCGTGGAGCTATTGTCTGGCGCCGATATGATTACTCACTCCCTTGCGGACCAAGGCGTTGAGTACATCTACGGATATCCAGGTGGAGCTGCGCTTCATATTTATGATGCGTTGTTTCGACAGGATAAAGTTAAACATATATTAGTTCGTCACGAGCAAGCAGCAGTCCATATGGCTGATGGCTATGCGCGTGCGACAGGTAAAGCGGGAGTTGTATTAGTTACATCAGGTCCAGGTGCAACGAATACGATTACAGGTATCGCAACAGCGTTTACCGACTCTATTCCTATGGTTGTCTTGTGTGGGCAGGTACCTTCAACATTGATTGGTGAAGATGCTTTCCAAGAAACAGACATGAT
>NZ_LWFI01000185.1:0-1110 GCF_001635735.1 Oleiphilus sp. HI0067 | reverse complement strand
CGGTTCGTACCCGTATTATTGATGCAATCTCGCATGTTTATTCCAAACTAAATCAAAGCAAAGCTTCCGCAAACTTAAAGCGTAAAAACCTTGGCTCAGAGGAAGCTATTGCCCAATTTGGGGCTCAGTTTAAGTTGTTCTCGCAGAGTATCACCAACGCTTTAGGGTTAGCGACGATACCTGAAAAATGTGATGAACAATTGTCTCGCTTATTGGTTCAGTTAGAGGAGTTGGAAAGCCAGTTTAGCAACTTCGATCAGTTCCTAACTGACATCATGGATAAGCGTGAAGAAATTTACGAATCCTTTGAAAGTCACAAACAGCGGCTTCTCGATGAGCGTCAGCGCAAAGCTCAGACTATCTGTGATGCAGCCGGACGAATTCTATCGAGCATTGAGAAACGCTCCTTGAAGTTTACAGAAACGGATGAATTAAACACGTACTTCGCGTCTGATGCGCTTGTATTGAAGGTAAGAGAGCTTGTTGAAGATCTTCGAGGCTTAGATAGTGCGGTTAAAGCTGATGATATTGAGTCGCGATTTAAGGCGATTAAAGAGCAAGCACTGCGTTCCTTGCGAGATAAGACAGACATTTATGAGGAGGGTGGCAATGTTATTAAGCTTGGTCCTCGTCATAAATTCTCAGTTAATACGCAAGAATTAGATCTAACGATTATTCCTCGTGATGGTGAATTGAATATTCATCTAACGGGCACGGACTATTTTGAATCAATCACCAGTGAAGCTCTTTTAGAGTTGAGAGATTACTGGGAGATGTCTTTGGAGTCTGAGACGCCGCAGGTTTATCGAGCAGAATACTTGGCGTTCCAAGTGCTTGATGCGGCGGAGAAAGAGACTGATAGTTTCAGCCTTGAGAAATTGCATTCGTCAGTACATGCCGAAGGTGAGTTGGAAAAAATAGTTCGTGAGTTTGCTGCCCCTCGTTATAAAGAAGGTTACGAAAAGGGGGTTCATGACCACGATGCAACCCTTATTCTACTAGATATTCTTCCAGCGTTGGCGCAGGCAGATTTATTGAAATTTGATCCTAGTGCACGTGCGCTTGCACAGACGTTCTGGGCACATGCTCAGGCATTGTTAACGAATCTAA
>NZ_LWFI01000184.1:0-968 GCF_001635735.1 Oleiphilus sp. HI0067 | reverse complement strand
ATTTTAAGGGGATTAACGACACCTTCGGTCATTTGGTTGGCGATCAAGTTCTACGTTTTATCGCAAACAAATTATCAGCTATGGATTCAGATAATCTGATCACCTTCCGCTTAGGCGGAGATGAATTTGGTGTGTTAAAGATAAATGATGATTCGTTTGATGGAAAGGTCGTTGATAGTCTCGAGTTGCAATTGCAACAGGAAATAAAACACGGCTCTATAAATCTAAAAGGTATAGATATCTCCTTCTCTACAAGTCTCGGAATTGCGAAGTGCATTGATCAAATATTCACTTGGGATCAGTTGTACGATGACGCAGATCAAAATCTATATCACGTGAAAAAAAGCCTAACGCACTAAGGTATATTTGATATCAATTCTGTCGCGATACTGAGTGTTTTGCCTGTCTTTTTAATTTCGGTTTCTGGCAATATATCAAGGCTAGGCCATAACCCGTTTCCAAGCGCGTTGATATATCCCTGATTCAATCCTGCACTTTGCATAAGGGCCTGTGTGTTCTTAAAGTCATAACAGAGACGATGCCAGCTGACCTCTAAACCTTCTGCATTTGGTGTTATTAGCATATACCAGACATCTGCAGTTGCGTCATTTGCGGGCATTCCAATAACGCCGGCATTCAACCATGCCTTGTCTTCAATCAACTCTCCAAAAGGCAAGCCACAATGTCCGCCAATAATTATGTCGGAGTCGGTTTGCTTAAGTTGCTGTAGTTTGTCCGTCGTAGAGCTTGACCTAAAGATAAATTGACTCTGTTGGTTCACTCCGCCATGGATGACAATGATGGTTTTACCGTGGTAGTTAATCTTTAGATTATTGGGAAGGTCTGCCATCCAGACTTTCTGATCTTCACCAATTCTTGCTTTAGAGTATTCGTACCATTGTTTTGACGCGAGGTCGCACGACGAGTTTTCCTCAAATCCGCAGCCACAATCGAATTTATCGTTTCCT
>NZ_LWFI01000183.1:0-1285 GCF_001635735.1 Oleiphilus sp. HI0067 | reverse complement strand
TGTAAGTTAGGAATACGTAGGATGAATATAGGAGGCTAACACAAACAAACACATAGTAGAGCTTCTCTTGTCTGAGGCGATGCAAAAGAAAGAAGCTTCCTATCCATGGTAATGCGATGATTCGCTGGATCATGATGGAGTTTGGGTCATTTAGGGCAATGGCATCTGCCGCAAATAATGCACCACATATTAACGCAATGCTTAATAGTGCTATACCAGTTTCGTTATGCTGTCTGTTGTAGTTCCAATGAGTGAAATCAGAATATTTACGTAAGGTGCTGAGCAGGCGACTTTTAAAATCATTACGCGAGCTAAGCATGTTCCACCTTCTCAGCCGCAAGTTCTCTACTCATGTTTGATTGTAAGGCTGGAAATATCATTTGAAATACAACCAATCCTTTCTCGGAAGTAGCATTGAAAAGTATGCCGTTCGCAATGCAAATATTTTTACAAACGTTAAGTCCTAAGCCGTATTCTCCATGCACGCTTCCTTGCCTGTTTTCAATAGTGAGTTCGTTAAGTGATGCTGGCAGACGTGGTCCCTTATTCTTGATCAGCAGAGTCCTTCCTTTCTGTATCTCAATGCTGATGGCGGTATCTTTATTGCGATGACGTATTGCATTGTTGGTTATATTAGTGATCAATCTTGTTAGCAAGGCGGGCGCAAGCTCGATATCGAAGTCGCGACTACAGAACAAATTAATATTAGCTGTACTGTAAGTGGTTTGGAGCTCATGTGTTAACAAAGAGACATGCTCAAGTATCGAGTAATTTGTCTGCTCCTGTATATGATTCTCGCTGTCATACCAATCAAGATCGCTCAGAAGGGTTTGGCTGATCGTTGAAATTTCGTTTAACGAATGGTTTAGGCGTTTAACGTGTTGATTTGATGAACCAGAAGTGCTGAGAGCGTTAAGGCTAGATCTGATCGCAGAAATCTTTTTGTTAAACGCATCCTTGGTTAAGGTTTTAAGAATGCCGTTCCAGCTTTCTCGGGAATTAACAATAGCCAGATTGTTACGCGTAATTTCGTACTCGCGTTTGAGCGTGTTGTTGCTCGACAAAGCCCAAAAGTAAGTACTCAAAGCGAGGGTAATGTAAGTGAGTAGTAGTAACCCTGTATATGAATATTGTTGATGCCAGAGCATGTAAGAGGCAGCAAGTATGCCGAGTATAATGTTGCATTTAGCAATTAATAAAAGCCTTTTTTTACTCAGTGTCAGGCAAGCAATCATATAAACATGAATCTGAAGTAAAAACGCGATGAGTGCGGGGGTGTCAAGTT
>NZ_LWFI01000182.1:0-677 GCF_001635735.1 Oleiphilus sp. HI0067 | reverse complement strand
TTCTTCAATTAATGTGCAGACCCAATAAGCTTGGCGACCCTCTTCGCAGATAGACTGTACGCGACTGAGGATGTCCTGACGTCGTGTGTCTGGCAGCACAAAGGTCTCTATGGCTTGTCTGCCGGCGGGTAGCTCGTCAATGACTGAGGTGTCTAGGTCGGCATAGGCACTCATTGCGAGCGTTCGCGGAATAGGGGTGGCCGTCATAATGAGCTGATGAGGTGTTGTGTTTTGCTTGCCTTTGTTTTTTAACGCTAAGCGCTGATGAACACCAAAGCGATGTTGTTCATCGATGATCGCTAATCCCAGTTCAGCAAATTGCACATCCTCTTGAAATAAAGCGTGTGTTCCGACCACTACTTGCGCTGATCCGTCTGCGATGCTGATAAGTTCTTGCTCACGTTTCTTTCCTTTCACTTTGCCGCTAAGCCAGCCAACCCTTATACCTAAGGGTGCAAGCCACGACTTGAAATTAGCATAGTGTTGTTCAGCAAGAATTTCGGTTGGCGCCATGAACGCGACTTGATGACCGTGGGACACTGCGCGCAACGCGGCTAGTGCTGCAACAACAGTTTTTCCAGAACCGACATCCCCTTGGACGAGCCTTAGCATTGGGAATGAATGAGATAAGTCGCCAGCAATTTCATCGCTAACACGTTGTTGGGCTCCCGTTAGCG
>NZ_LWFI01000181.1:0-1175 GCF_001635735.1 Oleiphilus sp. HI0067 | reverse complement strand
AGAGTATGTCGTCTTGCGAACGGCCTGAAAGAATTAGGTGTAGAGAAAGGGGATATCGTCACCTTATATATGCCGATGGTTCCAGAAACAGGCATCGCTATGCTGGCCTGTGCGCGCATCGGTGCCGTGCATTCCGTTGTTTTTGGGGGGTTTTCCCCGGAAGCTCTCGCAGCCAGAATTGAAGATGGTCAGTCTAAATGGTTGATTACGGCTGATGAGGGTATTCGTGGCGGGAAGTCTATTCCATTAAAGAATAACGTGGATGAGGCTTTTGAAGTAGGGAATATCGGGCATGTGAAGAATGTCGTTATGCTTCAGCGTACCGGTGGCGATGTGTCATTTGTTGAAGGTCGTGATGTATGGATGCATGAGTTGATGGAGCGTCAGGGTGCTTATTGTGACGCTGAACCGATGAGCGCTGAAGATCCCTTGTTTATGCTGTATACCTCTGGTTCAACTGGCAAGCCTAAGGGCGTTTTGCATACTACTGGTGGTTATCTTACTTACGCGTCCTTTACGCATGAGAAAGTATTTGATTATCGCGAGGGCGAAGTTTTCTGGTGTACCGCGGATTTCGGATGGATTACTGGGCATAGCTATATTTTGTACGGTCCATTGTGTAATGGTGCGACAACAGTGTTGTTTGAAGGCGTGCCAAATTATCCTGATGCTTCTAGGTTCTGGCAGGTTGTTGAAAAACATCAGGTGAACGTATTTTATACCGCGCCGACCGCAATTCGTGCGTTGATGGCTGCTGGTGATGATAAAGTTCAATCCTACAACCGAGATAGCATTCGTCTTTTAGGCTCGGTGGGCGAGCCAATTAATCCAGAAGCTTGGGAATGGTACTACGAAGTAGTCGGAGAAAAACGTTGTCCTATTGTTGATACGTGGTGGCAAACGGAAACCGGCGGCGTATTGATCTCCGCTATTCCGGGAGCGACGACTTTGAAGCCAGGCTCAGCAACGCGTCCATTGTTTGGTGTGAAACCTGCGATTGTCGATAACGAAGGCAATATTCTAGAAGGCGAATGTGAAGGGAATTTAGTCTTAATGGATAGTTGGCCTGGTCAAATGCGCACCGTCTACGGTGATCATGAGCGCTTTATTCAAACCTATTTTTCGACGTATGAAGGAATGTATTTTACGGGTGATGGAGCTAGACGTGATGCAGA
>NZ_LWFI01000180.1:0-1233 GCF_001635735.1 Oleiphilus sp. HI0067 | reverse complement strand
TGTAATCATGATGTGTGAATTGCCAGCGAATGCCATTTTGGCAGAGCAATTCTTAGAGTACTTTGATGGTTTCTCTATCGGCTCGAATGACTTAACCCAATTGACGCTCGGTCTAGACCGAGACTCTGGCATCATCGCGCATCTTTTTGATGAGCGAAATGAAGCGATCAAAGCTTTGTTGAGTAATGCTATTCAAGCATGTAAGAAAGCAGGTAAATATGTCGGTATTTGCGGACAGGGCCCTTCGGATCACCCAGATTTCGCGCGCTGGTTAATGAATGAAGGTATCGATACTGTGTCATTAAACCCTGACTCTGTGCTTGATACGTGGTTCTATCTTGCAGAAGAAGAGCAGTAAGTAGTTAAAAGGAATAAGAATATGAGTGAAGAAAAAATTATCACCCCAGATTTATGTGACGAGTACCCAGACTTAGTTGAAGTCGTAGAACCAATGTTTCACAACTTTGGCGCGGTCGATGCGTTTGGTGGCGAGATCGTGACTGTAAAGTGTTTTGAAGATAACTCGGTAGTGAAAGAGCAAGTTGGCCTACCAGGCGAAGGCCGAGTTATGGTCGTTGATGGCGGTGGTTCAAAGCGTAATGCATTGCTAGGCGATATGCTTGCAGAGAAAGCTGCTGCAAATGGTTGGTCTGGGTTGATCATTTACGGCTGCATTCGCGATGTCGACGTGATTCGCCAAACGCAATTAGGCGTACAAGCGCTTGGTACAAATCCTCGTAAGACAGAGAAGCGTGGATTAGGTGATCTAAATGTTGAGGTGAAATTCGGCGGCGTTGTATTCAAACCAGGACATTACGTTTATGCGGATAACAACGGCGTGATTGTCTCGCCAGAGCCTTTGAGCATGCCTGCTTAAAACTTCGGTTGCGCTAAAAAAGCCCAGTCAAATGACTGGGCTTTTTGTTATTGGATCTAAATTGTCACTCTTGTTCCGACTCTGTGCCAGACTGTTCAAGTTCTTCTAATTCCGCGCGTTTAGCTTTTGAAATATAGGTCGACTTCTTTTTAGGCGCACGTTTAGCCGCCTCTTTTTTCATTCGCTTTTTATTGATTTGTTTGATTTTTTTTTGTCTGTTCATAGAGCTCTGTTTAAGTTTTTAATAAATAGGGGTGGTATCTTTAGAAAGTAGATCAATTATCTGAAGCTAGCAGAAAATAAAGATGAGTAATAAATACGACAAGTATAAGAAAAAGAAGTTTTGGAAAGAAATG
>NZ_LWFI01000179.1:0-5617 GCF_001635735.1 Oleiphilus sp. HI0067 | reverse complement strand
ACCTTATGAATAAAATGCTGAAGCATTTTTTCAGTTACTACGAAATCTGCAATCACACCATCCTTTAACGGACGAATTGCAGTGATGTTTCCGGGGGTACGACCAAGCATTCGTTTTGCTTCGGCACCCACCGCAGCAACACTTTTTTGAGCGCCCGAATTTCTAATCGCGACAACAGAAGGTTCATCTAAAACTATGCCGCGTTCGCGCACATAAATAAGTGTATTTGCAGTCCCCAAATCGATCGACAGATCACTTGAAAACATGCCTCGTAGTTTCTTAAGCATGGAAGGAATTCAACCTGAAGAATTTATGAATATAATTATCGCGTAACTTTAACAATGGCGCGGTACTAGAGCAAGAAACAAAAGCTTCATTTAGACCTTATTGCAAACAAGATAACGTTCAGCCATTGCTCCGTAAGATTCCCGCTAAACATTTGATCATTTTTCACCCATACATTTATGTCCTTAGTGCGAAAGTTTGCATTTCTATGCAAATTCATTCCTTATTCGATTCGAGAGCATATCCACTTTTTATAGCTAAGTGGTATGATGCTCGGCTAAATGCTTCACAGCATAATTCACGCACTATAAATCTCTTAACTCCTCGCGTTCTAGCTTCTAAGGCAAGCTTCTGAGCCGAGACTTATAAATTAAGGTTTAAAACATGTCGATTAGTCCTGATGACATTCAAAAAATCGCGCGCCTCTCTCGTCTTCAAATTGAAGATGACAAAGTGGAAAAATTAAGCGGCGATATTAATAACATCTTGGGTTTAGTTGATCAGCTTCAGCAGGCTGATACGAGCGATGTTGCACCGATGGCGCACCCTTTGGACGCAGTACAAACCCTGCGCGCAGATCAAGTGACAGAGACTAATCAACGTGACAAATATCAACGCGTAGCACCAGCAACTCAAGACGGCCTATTCCTCGTGCCGAAAGTTATCGAGTGAGCCTCACTAATTTTCATAGTGACGCATTAGAACACCTTCTGTTTAAAAACACGCTACGACGAAAGAGCAATAAAGAATGTTAGAACTTACAATTCAAGAGCTGGCCAAAGGCCTGCGCGACAAAGAGTTCACCAGCGTAGAACTCACTCAAGCCTATCTTGATCGCATCGAAAAACTAGACAGCAAAATCAATAGTTATATTACCGTCTCAAAAGAACAAGCACTTGCTGATGCAGCAGCTGCTGACGAGAAAATCGCCGCTGGCGATACCGGTTTATGGACGGGCATTCCCTTCGCACACAAAGACATCTTTTGTACGGAAGGCACCCTAACTACCTGTGGTTCAAAAATGCTTCATAACTTCGAACCACCTTACAACGCGACAGTCGTTCAAAACTTCATCGATGCAGGCGCGGTTTGTTTGGGTAAAACCAACATGGATGAGTTCGCGATGGGCTCAACGAATGAGAGCAGCTACTACGGAAAAGTGATTAACCCGTGGAGCGGTGACAAACACCTCGTTCCCGGCGGTTCATCTGGCGGCTCAGCTGCAGCAGTAGCCGCGCGCTTGGCACCCGTTGCAACAGGCACAGATACCGGCGGCTCGATCCGTCAGCCGGCAGCCTTTTGTGGTCTAACTGGATTAAAGCCAACATACGGGCGCGTTTCACGTTACGGCATGATTGCTTTCGCATCGAGCCTTGATCAAGGTGGCCCAATGGCAAAAACTGCTGAAGACTGTGCGGCAATGCTGCAAGTTATGGCGGGTCATGACGCAAAAGACTCAACTAGTATCGACAAAGAAGTGCCAGACTACTTGGCGGCTCTATCTGGTGATTTGAGCAGTCTGAAAATTGGTCTTCCAAAAGAGTACTTTAACGAGCACCTCAATCCTGAAATCGCAAAAGTACTCGATGAAGCGATTGAAGTTCTTAAAGGCAAAGGCGTTGAGTTTAAAGAAGTTTCGCTTCCTAACAGCCAGCTTGGTGTACCAGCGTATTACGTCATTGCTCCAGCAGAAGCCTCCGCTAACCTAAGCCGTTTTGATGGCGTCCGTTATGGCTACCGCTGTGAAGAGTCGAATGACTTAATGGATATGTACTTACGCAGTCGTTCTGAAGGTTTTGGCGATGAGGTAAAACGCCGTATTATGGTTGGCACATATGCGCTTTCAGCCGGTTACTACGACGCTTACTACAACAAAGCAATGCAAGTTCGCCGCCTGATCAAGAACGACTTTGAAAATGCATTCAAAGACGTCGACTTTATTCTCGGCCCAACTACGCCATCACCTGCTTTTGGTTTTGGCGAGAAAGGCGACGACCCCGTACAAATGTACCTAGAAGACGTTTATACCATCACGGCAAACCTTGCAGGCATTCCGGCAATGTCTCTACCGGCCGGCACAATAGACGGCCTTCCTTGTGGTATTCAATTGCTCGGAAACTACTTCGACGAAGCACGCATGCTCAACGTTGGTTATGCCTTCCAGCAAGAAACGGAATGGCACAAACAACGTCCTGAAAATTCACTAACCGAGCTAAGCGCTTAAGCCGAGGAGACAACTATGGAATGGGAAACCGTCATCGGGCTTGAAGTACACGTTCAGCTCGCTACTAAATCAAAGATTTTTTCAGGCTCATCAACTGCCTTTGGTGCAGAGCCAAACACACAGGCAAGCGCAGTTGATTTAGCACTACCTGGTACATTACCTGTGCCAAACGAGCAGGCTTTCCGCTATGCAACCATGTTCGGTTTAGCGATCGATGCCGACATCTGCAAGCGCAGTGTATTTGAGCGTAAAAACTACTTCTACCCTGACCTTCCGAAAGGCTATCAAACGACTCAGCTTGATGCGCCAATCGTTGGTGCAGGTGTTGTTGAAATCACACTGAAAGATGGCAGCAAGAAGAACATCCGCATTCATCATGCACACCTTGAAGAAGATGCGGGTAAATCACTACACGAAGACTACCATGGCATGTCAGGCATCGATTTGAACCGTGCTGGAACGCCATTGATCGAAGTCGTGAGTGAACCGGACATGCGCAATGCGGAAGAAGCGGTAGAATTTGCTAAAACACTGCACAGCATTGTGACTTCACTTGGAATTTGTGATGGTGAAATGTCGCAAGGTTCAATGCGTTTTGACGTTAACATCTCTGTGCGTCCTAAAGGCCAATCGGAATTTGGCACGCGAACTGAAACCAAAAACCTCAACTCTTTCCGCTTTATGGAACAAGCGATTGCTCTCGAAGTTGAACGTCAAATCGATGTGCTTGAAGAAGGTGGAGAAATCGTTCAAGAAACACGCTTGTACGATGGCGACAAACACGTTGCACGTTCTATGCGAAGCAAAGAAGAAGCAAACGACTACCGTTACTTCCCTTGCCCCGACCTCCTGCCAGTAGTGTTGACAGATGAGTACATCGAAGAAGTTCGTGCTCAAATGCCAGAACTGCCGGCTGCGCGTAAAGAGCGTTTTATCTCTGAGTTCTCACTAAGTGATTACGACGCTGGCATTCTCTCGGCAGATGCTGGTTTAGCCTCTCTATTCGAGACTTCAGCAAACATCTCAGGCGATGCAAAACTTTCTGCTAACTGGGTAATGGGTGAATTCAGTGCTCGCTTAAACGCAGATGATGTTAGCGCATCCAATGCACCTATTTCTGGTGGAGCATTAGCTCAATTAGTGCTGCGCGTGAAGGACAACACCGTTTCTTCTTCGGGCGCTAAGAAAGTATTTGAGAAACTATGGAGCCAAGAAGGTTCAGATGTGGATCAAATCATCGATGCAGAAGGCTTGAAGCAGGTGTCTGATACGGGCGCTCTTGAAGCAATGGTTGATGAAGTGCTTGCAGGTATGGCTGATCAAATCGCGCAGTACAAAGCAGCCGACGACAAGAAACGTAAGAAATTGATGGGTAGCTTTATGGGCCCATTAATGAAAGCTTCTAAAGGTCAAGGTAACCCGAAACTGTTTAACGAAATTCTCGCGAAGAAGTTAAACGACTAGTCTAGCTCTCAAATTTTGTAGGCCTAGATTGGGGTCAGAGTGCTTTCACTCTGACCCCAGCCATTAAAGCTCAAACTCAAAAATATTACCTCTCACGTAATTTCTTTCCCTCCACTTTTTAGCGACACTCATTACATTGGCTCTTTTATTCAAGGACTTTGTAATGACACAAACAGAACTCGCGCTTCTCGGATTTATCAGCTGGTTTATATTTCTAGTTATTGCAATTGAGATATACCGAACAATAGTCGTTGTAAAAACAGGTAAAGCAGTGAACAGCTTCTCATTGAGTGGTGCCGACATATCCCCCTTGATGGAAAGACTCAGTCGAGCCCATGCGAATTGCTATGAGTCATTTCCCTTCCTAGGTGGAACTCTTCTCTTTTCTATCTCTACAGCAAGCCAAGAAATCACCAACAGCCTCGCGCTATATTTGTTAGCCGCGCGCATTGCACAGTCGCTTCTTCATGCAGCTTCATCAAGTAACATCATCGTGCAGTGTCGTTTTCTATGCTTTTGCGCGCAAATAGGTATCGTGTGTTATTGGTTAAGCCAATACTTCCTGTAAACAAAAAAGGCCGCTTTTCAGCGGCCTCTGTATACGTACTATCGTCTCCACCAATCCCAGTCATATCGGAACTGCCAAACATCATTATCGACTTTCGTAAATCCAATGGGATCGAATGGATCAAAGGTTTCTCGATCACCACCAAATGTAAAGATACTCGGCTGGAACCTTCCATTCGCAAAATACACAGGAAATGCCGCTAGATCATACTTAATATCTTCTGGTGACTGCGCATTCCAAGGTTGTTCAGCCGGACCTGAGAGCTGTTTCCACGTTCGGCCATTTTTGTTCACCCAAACATCGATAGGATTAGCCACTGCAAATGGGTCCTGCGGATTAGTACTCAAACCAAAGCCACCAAAGCATACACAACTACCAAAGAGTACCTCGCACTGATGTCCCGGCCGTGGAGCCCAACCTGCGTCAGCAGTTAACAACTCCCAGCGCTTACCATTCTTACTACGCCAGACATCGTTGTAATATGGCGGACAACGATCGCCCGAATCACATGTAAAGCCATCCTCTCCACCAAGCATATACATGTACTTGCCTTTGCTGACAACAATGCCACCAGCACGTGGAGTCCAAGGCGCGGAATCCGTCATCAATTCCCAATTTCGGCCGTCTCTTGAACGGTATACATCGTTGTAGTAGATACGCTAAGGACCCGCTGGAACAATAATCGACAAATCATCATTAAACGATCCACCCATTACATAGATGTAGCCACGGTGCGATACCGCGCTTAAGCCTGCACGCTTAGACCAAGCGGCATCATTTGTCATGAGCTGCCAATTTGCGCCGTCTTTACTACGCCAAACGTCGTTGAAAAAGTTTGAAGCCAGTTTAAAAGGGAAACATGGAAACGCAGGAGGCCCGCCGGCACCATCACCAGGGAATCCACAATCACCAGGGAATCCACCATCACCAGGGAACCCACCATCACCAGGGAACCTACTATCACTAGGGAACCCACCATCACCAGGGAATCCACCATCACCAGGGAACCCACCATCACCAGGGAACCTACTATCACTAGGGAACCCACCATCACCAGGGAACCCACCATCACCAGG
>NZ_LWFI01000178.1:0-808 GCF_001635735.1 Oleiphilus sp. HI0067 | reverse complement strand
TGCTCAGGCGTTGGCTGCGCATCAGATAGTGCTTCAGTGCATCACGATGTCGTTTATGATTCCGCTTGGTTTATCGCAAGCTGTATCAGTGAAAGTCGGCAAGCATTACGGTGCAGGTAATCCGATTGAAACCAAGCAAGTGATTTTATACGCCCTAGTGATCGCGAGCGCGACAGCAAGCGCGGCAGGCTTGGTCTTTTGGTTGCTCCCTGATGTGTTGGTAGATCTTTTTGTTGATGAGGCATTAGGGCCAGACGAGTACCAGGCTCTAGTGGCCTTAGCTAGTTTGTTGTTACTGATTGGCGCCATGTTCCAATTGGTTGACGGGTGGCAGGTCGTTTTAATGGGTGTGCTCAGAGGCTTTAAACTTGGCGCATCTCCAACCATCGTCGCAACTGTTAGTTATTGGGGGCTGGGATTTCCTGCGGCTTATTTCCTGGGTGAGATGTTTGGCCCTGCCGGCGTATGGGCGGGCATGGGCTTAGGCTTAGGCTTAAGTGCAATCTTGTTATTTGGTCTTGTTGTTAAAACCTACAAGCGAGTGTTTTGAGCATACTTAATTGAAGAGCTAACGCTCTCGGCAAGAATACTCCACGCTCCATGTAGACCAAAGATCGAGCCATGCAGAGGATGCGTTATAGAGTAGAGCGTTGTCTAGCATGCTAAAAACAAAGTCCGTTGGAGTTACTTCGGTCGTGATTTGATTCCACTCCAGACCTGAGCACTCTTTATTTAACTGTAATGGGTTGCTCAGCTCGGCGACTGAAAAAATGGCGTGTTGATACCATTTTCTGTACCGAACACTGCT
>NZ_LWFI01000177.1:0-929 GCF_001635735.1 Oleiphilus sp. HI0067 | reverse complement strand
TTGTAACAACTCTGGCACTAGTAGCTTATTCGCTAATAAGTTTGGCAAAGCGACAAATGGCGTCTTAATTAACCTCTGCATCACCCAGTACGTAAGCTTGTTCAAACGATACGATACAACCATTGGCCGTTTCATCAACATACACTCAAGCGTAGCAGTTCCAGATGCTAGCAAAACCAAATTGGAAGCTGCCATCACCTCGCGTGAACGCCCAAGTACTAACGAAACGTTGAGATCCGGGAATTCTTTTAATATCTCTTCAACTTGGTCGAAACGATCTTGATTAACACAAGGAACAACAAACGTTGTCGATGGATTCTCTTTTCTGATTAATTCTGCAGCTTCAAAGAAGGAGCGAGCGATACGGCTTACCTCGCCCGAACGACTTCCCGGCAATATGGCTACCATGGAGTCCATATTTTGGAGACTTAAAGCCTTTCGTGCTGCTTCTCGATTAGGCTTAAGGGGTATCAAATCGGCGAGAGGGTGTCCGACAAACCGAACAGAAACATTGTGCGATTTATAAAACTTTGCTTCAAACGGAAATAGGGTCAACATCAAATCAACCGCGCGGGCAATCTTAACAACACGCTTCTGACGCCATGCCCATACCGACGGACTGACATAATGCGCGGTCTTGATTCCAGCTTGCCGTAACTGCAACTCTAAACCGATGTTGAAGTCAGGCGCATCGATTCCAATAAAGACATCTGGCCGATTCGCTAAAAAATGCTTTTTGAGCCCGCGCCTTATCCCGACTAACTCAAAAATACGCCCGAGAACCTCAAACAAGCCCATTACAGATAGGCGCTCCATCGGGTAAAGGGATTCAAAGCCCTCTTTTTGCATCAAAGGACCACCAATTCCCGTAAAACAAATATTTGGATCGTGCGCCTTAAGCTCTTTAACTAAACCAGAGCCCAATATAT
>NZ_LWFI01000176.1:0-934 GCF_001635735.1 Oleiphilus sp. HI0067 | reverse complement strand
TTTCAAGCGCAGAGAATCTGCGATCTTGATGGCTGGCTTTGAGCTAGTGTGCGGTAAAACAATCAAGAAACTGTGTTGTTCCAGACGATAGTAACTATCAAAAATACGCAGGTTGTTATGCAGCAATTTTCCTATTTCTACTTGCACAAAATCATGTTCTTTGTTGTTGAGCTTTTCGGTAGCTGTAGGGTCGAGTTTTAGTGATACAACACTAAGGTCGCTCCCTTCACGCTCACTTCGTTGAATCTCTTTTTGCAGATCTTCATTGAGGTGTTGGAGAGATGCTGCGTGGCTTAAATTGTCGGTTCTTCGTAAGGGTAAAAGTTGGCGACGACGCAGTTCACGTAGATAAACCAGTGCACACGATGCACCTAAAAACAGAATGAAATTTGGTACGGCTTGCAAGGATACAAATGGTGAATCGTGCCATGCGATCAAGCCTATGGATAACAAACTTGTGATCGCTAAGATCGGTAAGGCAACTTTAAACTCAAAGAAAAACATAAGCATGAGAGGCAGGGAATAGACCCATATACCGCTTTGGTCAGGAGCGACCCAAAGAATAGCGAGTGTTAAGACGGCGATAATAATCGAGAGACGACGAGGCGTGCCTGATTCAAAGCTTTCTTCTGTCGGAGAAGTTGTGCCAAATTGATTAAGCTTTTGTGTGAATCTAGGGGAGAGCACTTTTCCTAATCGAGACAAAAATAATAGCGCAGTAAATGAGCCTAAAAATATGGCAAGCGCGAATTGCTTATCTAGTACCGCGATAACAGTGCTCAGGCCGCTTAATACAGTTGCTACAGCGTATGCTGGAGAATGTGTGAGAATGGAGTTGTCAGGTTGTTGCATTGTCTACTTTTGAATTCGCTGTGCGAGCTTATGATTATTACTTAATCATAAACCTTAAATAGGCTGTTTGCATGGTAACTTG
>NZ_LWFI01000175.1:0-1013 GCF_001635735.1 Oleiphilus sp. HI0067 | reverse complement strand
TTTTATTCAAGTTCCGACAACCTTATTGTCTCAGGTCGATTCATCGGTCGGGGGAAAGACGGCTATTAATCACCCGCTCGGTAAAAACATGATAGGTGCGTTTTATCAGCCAAAAGCCGTTGTAATCGATACTGCTAGTCTGTCCACCTTACCTGAGCGAGAAGTGTCTGCAGGCTTGGCAGAAGTAGTTAAATACGGATTGATTCGTGATTTGCCATTCTTTGAGTGGTTAGAAAAGCATGTGTCCGATATTCGAGCGCTTGATGAAGCAAGTCTGCGTTACGCTATTTTGACCTCCTGTGCATGCAAGGCGATTGTTGTTGAGGAAGATGAAACAGAAGGCGGTGTTCGTGCAATTTTGAATCTTGGGCATACCTTCGGCCATGCTATTGAGACGTTTTCAGGTTATGGAAATTGGTTGCACGGTGAGGCTGTTGGTGCAGGTATTGCAATGGCCGCGCATATGTCTAAGTTGCTGGGGTGCCTATCAGAAAGCGATGAAGAGCGGATTCTGAAAGTCTTGAATGATTGTGCTTTACCGATTCGAGGCCCAGAAGTCATGTCAGCTCAGGATTATCTCGAACTGATGTCTGTTGATAAGAAAGTGTTAGATGGTACTTTGCGTCTAGTGCTCATGGACCGCTTAGGGTTTGCGCGAGTGACAGATGATTTTGAGCATAGTACGTTGTTGAAAGTTCTTCCAAATTAGCCTTGTAGAAAAGGGATAATCAATGAGTCAGGCGCATTTTTTATCGATTGCCAAACGTCTCTGTGTAGATGATGCCGCCCTGTCGGCGCAATTGTCGGAAGGGCAAGGTTTTTTCTTTAAAGGTGCTCAACGCCAACATCAACTAGAAAGTGTTCGTCATTTAGCTTGCTTTGGTGACTTACTGCTTTGGCTTCATGCTCCTAAAGGTTCGGGTAAGACGCATTTGATTGATCAAATCCATGCTGAACTAAAATCTGAACTGAATTTGATTTCTATTTCCGCTGAGGCTGATATGACTCCGGCG
>NZ_LWFI01000174.1:0-1046 GCF_001635735.1 Oleiphilus sp. HI0067 | reverse complement strand
TTCAGCTGTTTCAATAACAGCGCCCATTTCACGTAAGGGCTTCGCTACACGCTCCATCGGACGCTTTGTCAGCGACTCATCACNAGCAAGCTCGGTATCGAAACTTTGTCCCGCGAGCAAACCAGCGAACAAACGCATGCCCGTACCCGAGTTACCTAAATAGATCGGCCCCGGAGGCGCTTGTAACCCATTCAAGCCGACACCATGAATCTTAACTCGCCCGTTGTTCGGCCCTTCAATGACAACACCCATATCACGAAAAGCCTGAAGCGTTGCAAGACTATCTTCACCTTCTAAAAATCCTTCGACCTCCGTGACACCTTCTGCAAGCGCTCCGAGCATAATAGATCGATGCGAAATAGATTTATCACCGGCAACACGAATAGCACCAGATAAAGCGCTGCCTGCGCCAGCATTAAAAATTACATTATTTGTATTCATAGCGTTTACGTAGGATTGTCCAGATAAGACTTTAGAAAAATGTTCTCGCGCCGCTCGAGCGCGCGTAAATACACCAAGCATTTCTTGGCTTTGGTCATCAGCGACCGCAGTGCGTAGTTTTTGCAAGTCTACAGAGAAGCGATCCAATACATTTAGAACGGCTTCTTTATTTGCAAGAAATATGTCGTGCCACATTCTAGGGTCACTTGCAGCGATGCGCGTGAAATCCCGAAAACCACCAGCAGCATAGCGGAAAATATCCTCGTTATCAGGATTTCCCGCCAAGGTATCAACCAATGAGAATGCGATCAAATGAGGAAGATGACTCGTTGCCGCCAAGACCTCGTCATGCTTTTCAACCGACATTTGCAGCACATTAGCACCACAAGCGCTCCACATCGCGTCAACTAAGGATAATGCTCGCTCATCAGTATGCGTTAAGGGAGTAAGAATCACTTTATGATTTTGGTAGAGCGAACTATTTGCGGCAGTAACTCCACTCTTTTCTGATCCAGCAATCGGGTGACCAGGAACAACAAACTCTGGCACATCGCCGAACACCGACTCGACTGCAGAAACAAAGTTACCCTTAACACTTCCTACAT
>NZ_LWFI01000173.1:0-622 GCF_001635735.1 Oleiphilus sp. HI0067 | reverse complement strand
TCAGTTGCTTAATATGGGGCTTGCGCCAACCCTCGGGCGAGAGGCTGCAAAGGCTAGAGCCTCAAAGCATGGGTTCGAAAGTTTTTACCGGGTATTAACGAGCTATGAGCTGATCTTTGCTGTTCTGGTTGGCTTAATGATTTTTGCCACGGTGTTAGGTAGCGGCTGGTTTGCCACTTCCTGGCTCAAAGTAGAGAGCCTAGCGATTACGAGCGTTGAGCTTTCGGTGATGCTGATGCTGTTTGTCGCTGCGGTGCGTTTTCAGGGTAGTTTGTATCGTAGCGGCATTATGGGGCTTGAAAAGCAAGTCTACATGAATGTTATGGATGTTATTTTTGTTTCATTACGGTTTCTCGGCGGCCTTTGTTTAGTGGCCTTCATCTCCAATAATGTGGTCCATTATTTTGTCTACCAGCTTGTGCTTTCATTGGCCGAGTTGGTTGTTGTGCGTAACAAACAGTTTGCTCTAGTGCCTAAGAGCGTTGCGCGTAGCTATGGATTTTATTGGAGCGTTGTTAAGCCTACCTTGCCCTTTGCAATGGGTATAGCGTACACGGCGGGTATCTGGGTGTTGATCACTCAAGTCGATAAGGCCATATTATCGGGCGGGTTGAGTCTGACA
>NZ_LWFI01000172.1:0-618 GCF_001635735.1 Oleiphilus sp. HI0067 | reverse complement strand
TAACTGGTTTTGTTCTTCCTATCTATGATGAGTCTGTTAGCGCATTAACGCGCTTTTTAGATATGCCACGAACAGATAACCTGATTAGTGTTTGGGTGTTTAATGCTCCTAAGGGCGGGGCTGAAGATGCTCGTCGACGAACTGAAAGCGCGCTTTCTCATTTTATCGATGCCCTTGAGATGCAGCGTTTAAATCCACATATTTATCTTGCAAGGTTAAATGATTGGCATCGATTAATAATCATTGATCACTGCGCTCAAACTCGTCTATTACCTGCTAAAAAAGCAGTAGGCTTGGCGCGAAAAATTGGGGCAGATATAGTTATCGCNCAGCTCTCAAACCATATACCTACTTGGCTGTATTTTAGTGATGCTGACGCTATCTTGCCCTCAGATTATTTTGACCTCCCATCTTTTGAAAGCCGTCCTAGTGCATGTGTTTTAGGTGTTGAACATCAGGCAGAGAAGGGGCTAGCTAGGGAAAGCGCTTTGTATGATTTTAAACTGCATTATGTCGCTGAACGCTTGAAAGCATCAGGGTCTCCTTACGGATATATAGCGCTTGGTTCGATCATAGTGATTGATGTGGACGATTACTGTCGGGTTCGAGGTGTACCTA
>NZ_LWFI01000171.1:0-1288 GCF_001635735.1 Oleiphilus sp. HI0067 | reverse complement strand
GTACTCAGTAATATCTCCATGTCTGTTGGGGCAGGGGAAATCCTAAGTATTATTGGTCCAAATGGCTCAGGTAAAACCACTTTGTTGCGTGCGTTAATTGGTGCAGTACCGCATCTTGAGGGCACGATTAATAGATCACCTGACTTAAGTATTGGTTACGTTCCGCAAAAGCTTCACATTGATCAAACGCTACCGATGACGGTTGAGCGTTTTATGAGTCTACCTAAAAAGCACAGTAAGGCGAGTCTTGTTGAAGCACTCGAGATGGCAGGTGTTCCCAATCTCGGTAAGCAGCAATTAATGGACTTGTCAGGCGGGCAATTCCAACGCGTATTATTAGCGAGAGCGCTGCTAGGCAAGCCAAATTTACTCATTCTCGATGAGGCCACACAGGGCCTTGATCATGCTGGTGTTGCAGATTTTTATCGTCAAATCGCTGATGTAAAAGATAGTCTTGGCTGCGGTATTTTAATGATCAGTCATGAACTGCATATCGTTATGCGCCAAACTGATCGCGTGATTTGTCTAAACGGAAACATCTGCTGCCAAGGGCGCCCTGAAGTAATTACCGACATGCCTGAATATCGCAATTTATTTGGTTTGGATCAGAGCGAAGCGTTGTATTTGCACAAACCTCATGCTCATCATGATGACCACTACACCCATGATGAGAACTGTGAAGGAGGCCATCACCATGTTTGATGATTTTCTTGTTCGTGCAGTTCTCGCGAGTGTTGGTGTTGCGCTAGCCGCAGCACCTTTAGGGTGTTTTGTTGTGTGGCGTCGTATGGCTTATTTTGGTGATGCGACCGCACATTCAGCCGTACTAGGTATCGCTCTTTCTCTTAGTTTTTCTACGCCAGTTTTTCTGGGCGTTTTAATCGTTTGTATGATCATGGCGATCACCGTTTCATCATTGAGTGAGCGTGGCATTGCCATGGATACCTTACTAGGTGTGATGTCGCATTCAGCCCTGGCAATTGGTTTGGTTGCTGTGTCGTTTCTGTCCGGTGTGCGAATCGACTTAATGTCTTATTTGTTTGGCGACATTCTCGCTGTCGGTAAATCAGATCTCTTCATTATTTGGGGTGGGGCTGCGCTGGTATTAGTGCTCGCGACACTGCGCTGGAACGGACTATTACTATCTACGCTTAATCCTGATTTAGCACTAGCAAGTGGGTATAAACCAAAACACGAGCAGCTCATTCTTACTATTAGCCTTGCGATAGTGGTCGCAGTCGCAATTAAAACAGTCGGTGTATTGCTGATTGTCGCAATGCTTATTATT
>NZ_LWFI01000170.1:0-1356 GCF_001635735.1 Oleiphilus sp. HI0067 | reverse complement strand
TAGCACTCGAATAGGAATGATTTTCGCATTAAAGGCGGCACCGGCAATACCTTTAGCATTGTTAGTGTCTGCTGCAATCACACCAGCGACTTCCGCGCCATGAAAGGTTCCAAAAGCGACTTCTGTGGCATCCGCGTCACGACCATCACCATCACCATTCAGTACGTCCGATACAAAGTCATACCCGTCGCTGAACAAGATATTGGATTGAACATCTTCATGACTAGGTGCGACACCCGTATCAATCACAGCTACTCGAACACCCTGCCCCGACGCAAACTGCCATGCTTCAGGAAAAGATAACTGATCTAAATTCCACTGAAACGAACGCAAACTATCATTCACTGATAAGCCTGAGGCAGTCACTAAATAATCCGGTTCCGCATTAGCAACACCGCGCATCCCCTGCAACTGAGAGGCTAGACGCAGCGCTTTAAGCTTAGCTAAATCACTATGAATTCCATCATCAAGCTGCGACACCTCGCCAAATGCATTAACTATATTGACCCTAGCTGATGCGAGCTTGGCATAACCAGCTCGCGATAAACTCTCACCAGCAGCTAACGATCGTGAAGAGCGAAGGTGATAATTAACAGGAGACTGGGCAATAGAGCGTAAAGATACATAGTATTCGGCGTCTTCATCTGCAACAAATTCAACTTGTCTGGCCCAACGTATATCTTCACTAAAAACTGGCGCGCTTTGATTGCTCGATTTGAAGACTTGGAATCTTAAGTAAATAGACTGGTTTGTACCTGTGTCAGCCGGATAAGCCTCAAGCGAGAGTGTTTGTCCATTCAATAATGGCAAGGAATAGAAATCGCTATCATCACGAGCGAAAGAAAGCCCGTTGCTGTATGCGCCATTAGCTGCACTGACATAGCCACCAACAGAGCTAGGGTTGTTTAGTCTCTGCGCTTGGGAAAAGGAATTGTTATTGAGATTGATAGCGAAAGAGCCCGCGACCTGCGTGTCAGAATCTTGCGCCATAGATGATGTGAGTCGAAGGGTGCCTGAAATCGTTCGCGCTTGAGAAGGACCTCCTGCCACTAAACCGCCGTTGATACCTTGCGAGCCGTCAGCCTCAGAGCTACCGCCACCACAAGCAGTCAGAAGCATAGTAGCGAGCACTATGCACCACTCACCGATACGACCCTGTAAAGACCAATCCTTCAAAATCACAATCTAGTTCTACTCAAAAGACGATTGAAACAACATACATGCTGCTCATTATATTTTGAGTCTAGCAGTAGCAAGTAAAATATCTCTGCGGAGCATCGCCAAAACATCATAAATATCGCTCAATTAAGTAAATTTTCGTCAACTACAGTCTTGAGATCCCTTGAACACCATTGC
>NZ_LWFI01000169.1:0-383 GCF_001635735.1 Oleiphilus sp. HI0067 | reverse complement strand
CCAAACTGCACAACGCGTTTATACGCAACTGTACATTGATCTAGCTGCTTGGTTTTTGTGCGTAAGGATTTCGCAAACGGTTGCGACAATGACATGTCGGTAAAGCGGGCTTTTTGTTGTTCGGCCAAAAATAGGCTTGCTTGCGCGCCGAGCGTCAACGCACGTGAGGTATCGAGTTTGTTATCTTCGACGTATTCCGCTATGCGCACTGCGTACGCTTTTTCATGCGCACTTTCCACTTCTGACGTTTCAAACATAAATGCTAATGCTTCTATGCCAATATCGTAACGTTTAGGGTGCTCTTTGAGCACCCACTCATAGGCTTCGGTTGCTTTTTCTTTAACGCTATTCTCAGAAAAATATCGCGCAGCTTTATAAGCGGA
>NZ_LWFI01000168.1:0-6162 GCF_001635735.1 Oleiphilus sp. HI0067 | reverse complement strand
CTTGCGTCACCGACACATTGCTCGATATCTTTGAGATGCCATCACTTAACTTACACACATACCGATGAGTAGTTGTATTTTTAAGGAGCAATGCACAGCGTTCAAAGCCCGCGCCATAATAAACACCTCGCAGCAGCAAACGGAAAAAACCATTCATTTCAAATTCGTTTGCCAACAACATTTCGGTAAGCTTTTGACTTACATGCAGCTGTTTTTGCGCGTCAAAGTCATGATGCGTTTTTACTTGCTTTACCAAACCACTATCAGACTCGTTCGTATCATTCTGAAGAATAATCTGTGGATCAGAGTCAGCGTTTACATCATCTTCAGCAGACAGCCCACTTCCCTCAGAGCTTTGTTGTACAGCATCTACTTCGCTTGAATCGCTGTTATCTGACAAGCGGCGCTGCGCACAAGTAATAATCTTTTGATCATCAAATTCCTTGATTGCCAGCAATGCTTCATAACGTGCAGCGCGGACATCGCTTTTCACATGTACTCCGGTTTTACCGGTATATGCGACCATTTTCTTCAACACACTTTTGAAGACTCGACTGTCTTCCCCCGATTCAACCGCTTCACATGCATCTTGACCAAGCACTATAGCTTTCAGACGCTGATCAACCGCTCTGGGGTTATAGAGATCATTAATTAATCCATCTATCTGCCAGCGTTTCATTAGTGTTTTCGACAAGGTATCTAAGCGAGTTCCTAGAACATTATTGGCGATAATGTTTCGCTCTTCTGTTGTAGTGCTAGCCTCAACCTTGCTCGCATATAAATTCCCTTCCGGATCACAAGACGATACGATAAGTAATTCGACTAACTGACTCAGCAGACAAGCTATGAACACCTCTTCACGCTCGGTTTCATTGAGTCGGGAACACAAAGCACGCGCTTGAAAAGAAGAATGAAGTCCCGTTACCAAACGGTCTGCCACCTGGTCACTCGCATTGTTCATCGAAAACAACTCAAGTACTTTTACGGCCAAGCACACACTACGTATATGTTTAAATCCAATATTTATAATTGCTCGGCTAACGGTCGTAACAGGTGTTGAACTCGGGTTAAACTGGATGGAGTTTCCAATCCTTATAATATGACTTGTAAGACTCGCGTCCTTTCTCAATACCTCGCCTAACTGAATCGCAGATGAATCGTCACTTGCAGTCAAGCGATCTAATTCTTTAAGTAATCCAGCAAGCGTAGCGGCTTGGCTACCCTCCAGTAATCTAATCCACCCGTGCAGCCCTTTTTGTTTTTGCTCGCGCATACATCATCCTCACGTACGAGCTATATAGTTTAGCAATCAAACTAAAAACTGTTATCGAGTAGAAGTATTTGTTAAGTTCTAAGCACAAAACAATAAAGGAAAACGTTCGTGTCTGAGACCTTCGATAACTGCAATATCAAAATACATCTCCCGGTCGCATGGGGAGAAATGGATGCATTCCAACATGTGAATAACGTGGTTTATTTCAAATACTTTGAGAGTGCTCGAATTGCCTACTTTGAAGAGACTGGAATCAACGAATACATGCAAATTCATGGTATCGGGCCAATCTTGGGTTCAACGCAATGCCGCTTTAAAGCGCCGCTGACATACCCAGACAACATAACAGTTGCGACGAAAATAACCGAGTTAAGCGCAGATAGATTTACGATGAAGTATTTTGTTAAAAGCGACAAATCAGGCCGAATCGCAGCTGAGGGAGAAGGAACAATTGTGTTCTTTGATTACAACACTAATCAGAAACACCACATCCCAATTGAAATAGTCAAAACAATAAAAGAGTTAGATTTCTAAATCTGGTAATTAGAGATGAGCGTGACAGCCATTGGCTCATCTCTAATTTCGCAAATCGCTACGATAATGAGGTCAAAGTGTTAATCGTTAACCAGAATAACGGCACGTTTGATAACGCAAATAACATGAAACGCAATTCAATTTTATTAACGAGTGATTGAAACAAGCTATGAACGATTCTCAAGCCCACATAAGCCCATGCAAGTGTTTCGTTCAAACCCTCTCCAAGACCGAGTAAAGCCATACTTATCGCAAGCGCATAAAATACAGTTGGCTGCTCCATTAGATGATTGTAATTATCAGCCTTCCACCTCGCTTTCGATGGCAAACTTGCCATTTGTTCGCCGGTAGGAATCGTTGCGTCTAATGTCATTCCTGACGCCTTAATTGCGGGAAGTCGGGTTGCTAACATCCACAACCATTGCACAAGCGACCATGCAACAAGCACTACTACAGGAACTAAAATTTCATTAGTTATAGTCATCTCTAAACCTTCTTATTGTCGTGAGAAGTTACAGCCTAACTAAAACTCTTAAGCCTTACGGCGCTTAATGCAGATGAGTGTTGTGATAAGCGGCCAGTCGCAACATGACCTTTCAGGTCAATATTCAGGCATCAATTTTTCACAGCTCTGAGGTAGTTTTTTAATACTTTTCAAAAACGCGTCTGAAGGTACGACAAATGCTCTAAATCTTCCTTTACTATCATTAGTGGCTGCAGATAGTACGCCAAGCACCGTTGCTTTATTGCCATTCAGTCCAACCAGTGCGGCACCGGAATCACCATGTTCAACCGCACAGTCTTTTATTCTAATCATTTGGTTCTTTTTGGGTGGTAACGCTAACTTACAGCTCTGCTCTGCATGCATACGAGAAGGATCAGACTTTGGATAGCCTGCAATCATAAAGCGTTGAAAGGAGTTTGTGTGATCGCCGGGTTTCATATGACCTAACATACAGCCAACCGGATATCGTAAACGCACTAGAGCCCAGTCTTTAAGTAGGGCCTGATCGTCGAAAGTTCCTTCAGGCAAATGCTTCGCAGCAACGGTGTAACTCATCGCTTCAGACTGCGCGACCAAAGCTCCGGCATTCAAGCCCGCTAGGAAATGAATTTTATTCGGTGAAAAATAAGAACGGGTTTTGTAGTCGTATATGCGGTGCGCGGCGGTCAATACGGTATCGGGCGAAACAAGCGTTGCCGTACAGGATTGCTTCGCTTCAACACGCAACTTACCTATTACATTCCATGGAGGTTGAGTCGCATCAACAACAGCACTCGAGGCAAGACATGGCCAAACCAGAATAAAAAACAAAAAGATGGAAGTCTTCACAGTATCTCCTACGTAATTTTCGGCAGGAGTATAGTCAAAGATTTAGCGCTTCAGCGCCTCAAAGGCATCATATTGGGATAAGTACTTGTTACCCGTCAAACGGTCATAAAACCCAGCAGTTGCAAGCTTGTCATCAACAGGACCTTTCACTTCAGACAAGTGCAGTAAAACACCTTGTTCGAATAATTTCTTATTAAGGTTCTCGAGCATGGTTAACGCACTATAGTCAACTTCGTTTACCGCGCTGCATTGAATAATTACATGGGCAATTTGATCGCGCTTGTATAGCTCATTAAGAACGTATGCTTGCAACATCTCAGCGTTTGCAAAAAACAAACTTTCATCCTGCCTCACACTCAGCACTCTGAGACAAGTCGTCACATCAAATCGCTTTACGTTCCTAAAGTGCTCTGTTCCCTCTAATAACCCAACCTCTGCAATGTGCGGTTTAGACGTCCTGTATAAGTGAAGACATAAGGAAATAATTACACCCGAAATAACACCAGCCTCAACGCCCGAAGTAAGCGTGATAACCACGGTCGCTGCTACAGCAAGAAAATCACTTTTTGAATAGAGCCACGTACGTTTAAACACCACAAACTCCATCAACCCAATAACAGCAACAATGATCAACGAGGCCAAAACAACTTTTGGGAGGTAATAGATATAGGGCGTTAAAAACAGTGCCGCCAACGCAACACCAAGTGCTACATATAGGTTAGATAACTTAGTCGCTGCGCCGGCCTCAAAATTCACGGCAGATCGTGAAAACCCTCCGGTAACTGGCATTCCTCCGGATAGGCCAGATGCAATATTTGACGCTCCGAGTCCAATAAGCTCACGATTCGGGATAATAGTTTCTCGCTTTTTAGCACCAAGAGTTTGAGCAACCGATACAGACTCGACATACCCAATCAAACTAATCATTAAAGCCGGTAATGCCAGCTTCTCGACAATCGAAACATCAACTTCGGCAAAAGAGATACTAGGCAAGCCCTGAGGTATATAACCAACAACTGCAACCCCTATTGCTTCTAGGTCAAAAAAGAACGACATACACGAAGCTAAAACGACTAGAAAAAATGGCACTGCTTTGCTGATTAAATTCGCGATACCCGCTGGCATTAAGCGCGAGAAAATCTGAGTACCAAATTGTTTATTTAATAAAAGGATTGTCAAGCAGGTTACGCCAAGCGCTAATGTTGAATTAAACGACGAGATATCAAACGCCGAAAAATGATCTATTTGCTTCGCAACAATAATCAAACTAGAAGCCGTAATAAATCCTGACACGACTGGCTTTGATATAAAGTTAATGATCAGCCCGAGCCGAAATAAGCCAAACAAGACGAGGAAAAGCCCCGACAGCAAAGCCAGTACAATACTTGCTTCTGCGTATCCGACATCCACATTTTCACTAACTGAACCTATGGCCGATGCGGTCATTAAGGAGATGATTGCGACAGGCCCCACAGATAGCGTCGTACTACTACCAAAAAGGCTATAAACAACGATGGGTAAAATACTAGAAAATAAACCGACCTGAGGAGGAAGGCCGGCCAGCATTGCGTAAGCAATGGATTGAGGAATCAGCAAAGCAGTTACGATAAACGCAGCGATAATATCGTTAACAAATAACTGCTTCGAATAATACTGATTCACAGAGTCTTCAACCCAACAGAAAATCGATTAAATTTTGCTGCTTTCCTCCCATATGATCGTGCAACGATTGCCCGTTCGGCAATAAGCATGCGTTACGAGACCCGCATCAAGTTCGCTTTTAAATTCTTGGACTTGGCTTGCTTGAAGTTGACCTCCAGCAAAAGGAATGGCAACGAACTTAATTCCAAATTTCTCTGCCGCTTGCGCAATCTCTTCATATGGAGTTTGATCGGCAGCCTCTCCATTCGGACGGTTACAAATAAGAAGTTCTACACCCATGTCAGCTAAGCTAGAAACGTCGGCAACAGTAATCTGATCTGAAACCGTATATTTTTCTGCAATCTTTTTAATTTCCATAATATTCTCAGTGCTTGTTTGTTTTAACCAAAGGCATTAATTGGAACCTTAAAGTAACGAACGCCGTTATCTTCAGCGTCGGGCAAAAATCCAGCCCGCATGTTTACTTGTAAGGATGGGATAATTAAACGCGGCATATCTAGTGTCGCGTCTCGCTGTTCTCTTAATGAAACAAAGTCTACTTTCTTTATTTCTGTCGAGATATGAACGTTTTTGTTTTTCTGCTCTCCAACGGTAGAGACGAACTCCAGTTCACGACCATCAGGTTGGTAGTCGTGGCACATATAAAGGCGTGTTTCATCGGGAAGGGAAAATATCTTCTGAATAGAGTCATACAAAACGCTCACGCTACTGCCAGGAAAATCACACCGTGCCGTGCCCGAATCAGGCATAAATAAGGTATCGCCAACGAAAGCTGCATCACCAATAACATGCGTCACACAAGCGGGGGTATGCCCAAGAGTAAACAGCGCAATGCACTCAATATTGCCAATCTTATATTGCTCGTCCATGGCAAACAGATAGTCGAACTGCGATCCATCGCGAGCAAATTTGCTACCTTCATTGAAGATTTTTCCGAAGCAGTCTTGAACCGTCAAGATCTGTTCTACGATCGCTAATCTTCCCCCTAACCTCTCTTTTATATATGGTGCTGCTGATAAATGATCCGCATGCACGCGCGTCTCAATGATCCATTCGAGAGACAAAGATTTATTTTGCACATAACGGATAAGTCTATCTGCACTATCATGCGAGATTCGACCAGACGCGTAATTAAAATCTAATACTGAATCGATAATTGCACAGTGTTTAATGGTGGGGTCAATAACAATATAAGAAGAGGTGTTTGAATCTTTATCGAAGAAATGAACTATTTCTGGGAGAACCCCAGACTCATCTCTCTTTTTCGCCACGGTAATTATTCCTTAGTTAATTAGTGCAGTTTGCTTCGTAAAAAAATATCGTAGTGAGTATATATCAACGCTATTAAATCAAAAAGATA
>NZ_LWFI01000167.1:0-800 GCF_001635735.1 Oleiphilus sp. HI0067 | reverse complement strand
ATCGATCTTCTTCTGTCGAAAAATGGGGGCAGGAAAGTCCACTAAAGCTCGCGAAATTGCGCATAAAAGCAATGCAGTATTGCTTTCAGAAGATGAATGGCTCGCGTCACTTTGCCCAAATAAGATTTCGTCACTGAATGACTATATCGAATATTCAAATCTACTTAAGTCGCAGCTTAAAAAGCTTGTTCAAATTATTTTGACTACAGGAATTAATGTAGTAATGGACTTTCCAGCAAATACTCTGTCACAAAGAGTCAGGTTTCGGAGTATTTTCGCCGTGATTGATGCTCCACATAATTTGATATACGTAGACCTGTCAAATGCGGAGTGCTTAAAGTAGATTGAAAAACCGCGCAAAGAACAGCTAGAAAGATCGGCAACAGATACACCGGAAATTTTTGAACAGGTTACAAAGTACTTTATGGCTTCTACCCCCGAGGAATGTTTCGATACAATCGCAGTGGCGAAAAATGGATAACAAAGCACTGCTATGCAAAATTTACTCGCTGGTGCTCCTAAATTTGCCGCAAATGCAGGCGTTAAGAGTATTTCGCATGGGTCGAATCGTCGCTCTTACAATTTACACGTTTTGTTCTGCTGCTAATGCGGAGATGCTGTGTTCAGCGGATAAGGAGCATGACTTAGTTATTGGTGAAAATCGGTACACCATGAAAGAGGCACTCAGTGCACTGGAAAGCCTTCAAAAGGAAATTCCGGACCTCATTTCCAAAGCTCATGATTCCCAGATTAATGTGGTTGAAGAAGCCCTGGAGATTGAAAGTAAAATCGATATTGTG
>NZ_LWFI01000166.1:0-1019 GCF_001635735.1 Oleiphilus sp. HI0067 | reverse complement strand
TGCAAGCGCTCAGCGGCGCGAGACACGCTCTCCTCTTCAAGTAAAACTTGTAAGGCAACCAACAACTTAATATCGCAACGAGCTAGATTCTCTAACTTCATAACACCCCTCGGTCATATTTATGCTTAAAACTTATAATTCATTGACACCGCTCCAGCGACTGCTGAATTGTTGTACTCGCCTGCAGGGTTCGCCAACAAGCCTGACTCATGCGCAACGCTCGGCGTTCCCAAATCGGCATACTCTAAACGGAATGCCACATCCACCTCTGGAGTTGCTCTATAGAGCGCGCCAACGGTACAGCGTTTGATTTCATCAAGCGGCATATCGGCAGAACGGTGCTGGTCATCTACAGGGCTCTCATCTAAAGAAAATCCTGTTTGTAAGGTCCAATCGGAATTCAAGGCATATTCCCAACCGACTGCATATGGATTGGCGTCTTGCCAATGACGATCTATATCTAGCTCCATACCTAAAAGCCCAGAGTAAATAGTGGTGGTTTCAAAAGAGCTGTAGAACACACGACCCACATCCCATACAAATGCTGAGTTATCACTGACTTGGTGATAACCACTCAACATGACTGTCGCCGGGTTATCCCAGTTCAAAGAGGCATAGTCGCTTGTACCGTTGAGGCTGTCACCTCCTTATAGATCTGCATTGACCTCTGAGCGATATACCAATCCAAGACGATTCGACTGATTAAGATCCCACGTTGCGCCGGCTGTCCAGCCATACGCAACATCATCAGCATCTAAGCCAAGATCTTGCCCCATTACCGTTAGCTCTTGCTCAGCCTTGATATAGTTTGCGTTAATACCTGCGCCCAATGACAAACTATCTGTTACACGATAGGCAACGGATGGCTGCACCTGAATTGTCTCCATGCTGGCAGACTTCGCGACATTCACACCAGCCCAATCATCGGCATAATCAATACTGTTTCCGTAATGCACCATCAAAGACACCCCTACTTTGAGGTCATCAGACAAACTATGTACGTAAGCTACTGATGGTAT
>NZ_LWFI01000165.1:0-1196 GCF_001635735.1 Oleiphilus sp. HI0067 | reverse complement strand
ATGCCCTGAATTATGAACACGAGGTGCCATTTCGTTTGCAACTAGGCCGTTCGTAGTTTCGAATAGTTCAAGTGTTAATATTCCAACGTGCTCCAATTCTGCAATCAAGTCTTTGATATACAAGTCTGCTTGGCGTTGAATATCTTCATTTACGGAAGGCGCTGGAACGGTAGAGAATCGAAGAATTCCATCGTTGTGTTGGTTCTCTGCTAGTGGATAAATTGCTATCTCGCCCGATGCGCTGCGTGCCGCAATAATCGACAGTTCTCGAGAGAAATTTATAAATTCCTCAGCTATTAACGTGGTTGATCCGATAGCGCTCCAAGCTTTTGGGATATCTTCAGCAGAGCGAAGAATAAACTGCCCTTTTCCATCATAACCTTCTCGCGTCGTTTTGCAGACTAGTGGTAAGCCAAGCTCTTGAACTGCTTCGGAAAGGTCGCTTTCTTTATGAATAATTTTGTATCGAGTTGTTGGAATCGATAATTCATTAAATAAGGCTTTTTCTTTCTCTCTATCTTGGCAAATTTCGATAGATTTTGACGGCGGGTAGAGCGTATGTTCTTTTTCGATATGTTGAGTTAATTCGACCGGTAGGTGCTCGAACTCATAAGTGATGACGTCGCATGCATCTATGAACTCTTGAAGTTCTTGGCTTTTGATAGGCTTGTCTTTAACACTATACGTTGGTTCTAAGCCAACACTTGGGCTTCCACTTGTATCAAAGAAGCGAAATTTCGCCTCAAGAGGAAGACCTGCTAAGGCAAGCATTCTGCCGAGTTGACCAGCGCCAAGAACTCCAATAGATTTCATGATTACCCTCGCGGATCTGATTGAGCGAGTACACTTTCGGTTTGTTGCGTTCTAAATGCAACAAGCTTCTCTTTAACGGCTTGGTCGTTCAGAGCGATGATTTGCCCCGCTAGCAATCCTGCGTTCTTGGCGCCCGGTGTGCCGATGGCAAGTGTCCCGACGGCAATGCCGCCTGGCATTTGAGCGATTGATAGTAGTGAGTCAATGCCATTCAATGCCTTTGATTGAACTGGAACGCCTAAAACTGGGAGTTCAGTTTTGATGCCACCATACCAGGTAGATGGGCTGCACCACCTGCGCCAGCAATAATGACTTGAATACCACGCTCGGCAGCAGAAGATGCGTAATCAAACAACAGGTCGGGTGTTCTGTGTGCAGACACA
>NZ_LWFI01000164.1:0-817 GCF_001635735.1 Oleiphilus sp. HI0067 | reverse complement strand
TCGACCCCAAACCAGAAATCGGCGAAGCGAAGTCGAGGTAATCTATTGGCGTGTTCTCGACCAAAGTAGTATCGCGTGCTGGATCCATTCTAGTCGTAATTGCCCAGATAACATCTTCCCAATTACGCGCATCTACATCGTCATCAGTCACAATGACAAACTTGGTATACATAAATTGACGCAAGAAAGACCAAACTCCCATCATGACCCGCTTCGCGTGCCCGGGATATTGTTTCTTGATCGTCACTACGGCTAATCGATACGAGCAGCCTTCTGGCGGCAAATAGAAATCAACGATCTCAGGAAACTGCTTTTGCAATATCGGTATAAAGACTTCATTCAATGCAAGCCCAAGTACAGCTGGTTCATCAGGTGGACGTCCCGTGTAAGTACTGTGGTAAATCGGATCTTTACGATGCGTAATACGCTCCACGGTAAATACTGGGAACTCATCTACTTCATTGTAATAACCTGTGTGGTCACCAAATGGACCTTCTGGAGCCGTGTCGTTGGGGTAAATAAAGCCCTCTAAAACAAACTCAGCACTCGCGGGCACAGTCAGCTCAGAATGCTTTGTCTTTACAGTTTCTGTTTTACCGCCACGCAGTAAGCCTGCAAACGCATATTCAGACAACGAGTCTGGCACCGGCGTTACAGCACCTAAAATCGTCGCAGGGTCTGCACCCAAAGCGACCGCCACTGGGAACGGTTTATCGGGATATTTCTCTTGCCACTCACGTAAATCAAGCGCGCCACCACGATGCGATAGCCAGCGCATGATCAGGCGATTCTTACCAATGACTTGCTGACGGTAGAT
>NZ_LWFI01000163.1:0-695 GCF_001635735.1 Oleiphilus sp. HI0067 | reverse complement strand
GTATCGGTTTTGAGACAGTACTTCGTTTTCTTGAATTAGGTTGTAAGGTCGCAGCGATTACGCGTACTGAAGCAGACCTTTTAAATCTCAGCGCTTCAGCTGGCGAGAACTCAAAGCATTTATTTACGTTTTACGGTGATGTTTCAAGTGTTGATGAAGTGAATGCTTTCGCTGATGCAGTGTTCGAAAAGTATGGTCAAATAGATGTTCTAATAAATAACGCTGGAATGCGATTTAGAAAGCCATTTATTGAGATTGCATACGATGAATGGNGTAATGTCATGGATGTAAATCTTGGTAGTACGTTTTTAATGTGTCAGGCCTTTGGCAAGCATATGTTGAAGCAGAGATCAGGGAGAATCATCAATATGGCCTCCATTGTTGGTACGCTTGGTTTACCTGAATTAAGTGGATACGCAGCATCCAAGGGTGGAATTATTAGTTTGACGAAATCCTTGGCGCTTGAGTGGGCTGAATTTGGAATTAATGTAAATGTTGTTGCTCCTGGCTTCTGCGAAACGTCTTATACCGATAATTTCAAGAAGAAGACTGATCTATATCAATTTACATTAGATCGAACACCTAAAGGTCGCTGGGGACAATCTAAAGACATCGCAAATGCATGTGTCTATCTGGCTTCGTCTCTTTCCGATTATGTAACGGGTGAGGTATTGAATGTTGATGGCGGATGGAGT
>NZ_LWFI01000162.1:0-1126 GCF_001635735.1 Oleiphilus sp. HI0067 | reverse complement strand
TGCGCCCACAAAAATAATCAAACCGCGTTTCGTCATTGCTAGAGAGTTAATAACTTCTGGAAGCGCGAGGTCTTCAATACGTGGGATATTCGTTTCGATACGACGCAGCACCATACCGATAAGGTTACGTTGAGAGAATGCGGATACACGAAAACGACCAATTCCTCGTGCACTGAGGGCATAGTTACATTCGTTTTTTTCAGTAAATTCGTCGCGTTGTTTGTCGTTCATGGTGTCAAAGACAATCTCACGACACATTTCTGGTGTCAGAGATTGCTTTGTGACAGGGACGATCTTGCCATGGATTTTANTGCTAGGTGGAACGCCTGCTGTGATAAAGAGGTCTGAGCCTCCTTTTTCAACCATGATTTTTAAGAGTCGATCAAAGTCCACGTTTTCTTCCTTAACTTGTCTTGCATCCGATAAATAAACTTATCGGCTAATTCTTAGAAATTTTCAGGGATTTTTGCTTTTTCGCGTGCTGTATCGCGATTGATATGGCCTTTGCTAAGCAAGTTTTGCAAGCACTGGTCGAGCGTCTGCATACCAATGCTGGCCCCTGTTTGTATTGCCGAGTACATCTGTGCAACTTTATCTTCACGAATAAGGTTACGTATCGCTGGTGTACCAATCATGATTTCATGTGCGGCAACACGACCACCATTTGATTTCTTCAACAGTGTCTGCGAGATAACGGCTTGTAGAGATTCTGAAAGCATGGAACGAACCATAGCTTTTTCTTCCGCTGGGAATACATCAACGACACGGTCAATTGTTTTGGCAGCAGATGTGGTGTGGAGAGTGCCAAATACTAAGTGACCTGTTTCTGCAGCGGTTAGTGCCAATCGGATGGTCTCAAGGTCACGAAGCTCACCAACTAGAATAATATCGGGGTCTTCACGAAGTGCCGATCGCAGTGCTTCGTTAAAGCCTAAGGTGTCACGATGTACCTCACGTTGGTTCACGAGACATTTCTTACTTTCGTGAACAAATTCTATTGGATCTTCGATGGTCAGAATGTGGTCGTAGCGATTGTCATTAATGAAATCGATCATTGCCGCTAGCGTTGTTGATTTACCAGAACCGGTTGGGCCGGTTACCAGTACGAGACCACGAGGTACCTCAG
>NZ_LWFI01000161.1:0-652 GCF_001635735.1 Oleiphilus sp. HI0067 | reverse complement strand
CCCAAGGTTTTTGTGACGCTACAACATCTGGCAAATCTGCCGATCGCGCATCGAAAGCAGATTCAAAACGACCATAAAGCACCACAAACCACGCCTTACCTTTGTATGTCGACCGCACATAATATAAATCTGGAAGTTGGTTCGACTCTACAAAACGCTGCGCTGTTGACTCATTATAAGAACCCAATACCTGAAGCGTGTAATTAGCGCCACCAAATACTGAAGAATCTTCTTGGCTTTTTTTCACCGATACCTTTATGACTTTATCTTCAGGCATATCAGTACCAAGATTTTCCGTGCTTGTCCGAACAACCTCAGACTCAGGCTTCACGCTCGACTCTAATGCAGTGACGCCTGAATCAGTATCAGCTGCATCGTTATTCTTTTCATTCGCTAGGACTGGATCGTCAGACTGCGCACCTTTCGACCCGACTAAATCAGAGTCCTCTTTGGCAGACTCTTTTGTCTCTAGCAAATCATCACTCGCTACATTTTCAGCCGCCAAGGTCTCATTAACAGCTAGCGAAGATTCATTCTCAACAACTACCGCTTCTTGCACCACATCAAACTTCTCACTTTGTCGCAACGCTTCATCCAATCGAGCTAAACGCTCACGCTGAGCTTCTTCATCTATCACAACGCTTTCACTAGC
>NZ_LWFI01000160.1:0-1140 GCF_001635735.1 Oleiphilus sp. HI0067 | reverse complement strand
AGGAAAAAGGTATTGCGCACACCTTGGCGACGGGGAGAACAATGTCATCAGCCCAACAAATTATTCATGTCTATGACTTCGACCTGCCGCATATTTACTGCAATGGCGTAGCCCTCTGGGATCCGAAACACCAATCTCTAACTTTGGATAATCTACTCAGTCAAAATGACATTGACACTATTGTTGACTTTTCACTTTCGAAAGGGGTAGCTCCATTTATCAACACCATAGATAGTCTTTATCAACACACTATTTTTTATCCCACTCTTCAACGACAAATTGAAAAAGACCTCGTGGATAATTACTACGCGAAGAGCAATCTCAAACTCAGGCCGCTTTCTGAGTTTGAAACACATTGCCGAGTTACCAATATCAGCATGATCGGAGATACCAATCTGATACAGGTGCTTTGGCAGTATTTTAACGAGTTTGACTCAATAGTTGCTTACTCTGGCACGGCTATAGAGGGCGATCATTATAGTTGGATGGATGTCCATCATCGATTAGCCAACAAAGGTAGTGCCGTGAAGTCCTTAAAAGAGCAACTAGGTGCCAGCAACGTCATATGTTTTGGTGACAGTTACAACGATGAGACAATGTTTAATTTAGCAGATGAGTGTTATGCACCCGAGAACGCCAAAACTGTCATTAAAAAGTTGGCCAACGAAGTTATAGGCCATCACCATCAAGATGGCGTAGCGCACTTTTTAAGAGAACGTTTCTCACTCTGACTGTACTTCTATCATCGTGTTCACTTTATTCAATGCACGGCGAGCAAATCGAAATACTCTTGCACGCCTTTCAAGGCAAACAATGCAAGGTTAGTTCAGCGCCCAAGAGCATCAACGTATTGCGTGGTGAGCTTTTAGAGCCTGCAGAGTGCGCCGAATAAGGCTTAGATTAAGTGCCCGCAAGCAAGCGGCCTTGTACTTAGCCTGCTCCCTAGGAGAAGCAGTCTTGCAAGCATACAAGCCTAAAACCTCCTTTCCTCTTGAAGCACGCATTAAGAGGTTCGCGGACCTTTGAAAGAAAGTTCGCTACGAGACCTGTAGAAATAGACCTGTGACCTTTTTTCTGTGATTCTGAACTCGCTGNAAGTTTAGGAAAAAGTGCGGGAGAGCATTGCAAGTTGCATTATGT
>NZ_LWFI01000159.1:0-1143 GCF_001635735.1 Oleiphilus sp. HI0067 | reverse complement strand
TTAGCGATATTTACCTTGGGTATCGGCGTGGGCTCAATGCTCTGTGAAAAACTATCATCATCGCGCGTTGAGCTTGGCATTGTACCGTTTGGAGCGATTGGCTTAAGTGTGTTTGGTGTGGATTTATATTTTGCTAGCCAAGTGAATCTTGATCACTCAATTACATGGTTAATGTATTTTACCGGAGAACAGAGCTCGAGAGTCTTAATTGACCTTTTGGGAATTGGCATATTCGGTGGGATATTTATTGTGCCTCTTTACGCTTATGTTCAGAAACGTGCTGCAGAAGAAGTCAGAGCAAGAACAATTGCTGTTATCAATATTATCAACGCATTGTTTATGGTCGCTAGCGCGATTACGGCGATGATTTTACTCGGAATGCTTGATCTTACTATTCCTAAATTTTTCCTTGCATTATCGATTATGAATGTGATCGTTTGTGTATATATCTTTGTTCGAGTAAAGGATTTCTTTATTCGATTCGTTGTTTGGTGTGTATCTCACACCATGTATCGAGTGAAACACGTTAATTTGTCCAGTATTCCTGAAACTGGTGCAGGCGTTATTGTCTGTAATCATGTGAGTTACATGGACGCGTTATTGATTGCCGGTGCCAGCCCAAGACCCATTCGGTTTGTAATGGACTACAAGATATTTAAAAAACCTGTTCTATCGTGGTTCTTTAAGTTGGTGAATGCGATTCCAATTGCTCCCAAACATAAAGACGAAGAGACATACCACAATGCATTTGATGAGATTTCTAAGGCTTTAAATAACGATGAGCTTGTTTGTATTTTTCCAGAAGGAAAGCTAACTGATGATGGAGAGATAAAGCCTTTTAAAGCCGGGATCGAGCAAATTATAGAAAGAGATCCTGTTCCAGTAATACCATTAGCTTTGGTGGGCCTGTGGGGAAGCTTCTTTAGTCACAAAGATAGGCCTGCTCTTCAGAAAGCTCCAAAGCGGTTTTGGTCAAAGGTAAAGATACTCGCTTCTGCCCCTGTAATGCCTGAACAAATAAGCTCTAAAGCTTTAGAAGATATTGTTTTAACGCTGAAAAATTCCTAGATTCCTGTGGATAACATTGAGTTATTTCTTCGCTCATTAATATAAATATTAGTAAAAACTATATAAAACAATGGT
>NZ_LWFI01000158.1:0-1147 GCF_001635735.1 Oleiphilus sp. HI0067 | reverse complement strand
GCTTACAGGTGCTTCTGTTCAAGATAATCCTGAACTATCTCCAATTATTTCTCAGGCTCAGCGTTATGTGCTGAGTTTTAGTTATAGAGCGAATCCAGACTTTTCGCCTGTGCTAAGTGATCAGGCGGAAGGTGAGGGCGAGACTGAAGTTGAAAAGAGCCTTAAGCTAGATTTTCCCGCGTCTGCACCTGAGAAACAATTTCTGCTGACTGTAAATTTTGCTGATCAAGCTATTTTGAAAGCATTGAGGGCAAGCAATGTTGCGATTTGGGGAAGCTTGAGGCCATCCATTTTAAGCTGGGTGGTTGTGCAAAGGGGCTATGAAAGACAATTGCTGACATCTGATTTACCGCAATTAGAAACGAGTTTTATGGAGTCAGCTTCTGAGTATGGCTTGGTCTCTTTTTTACCGGTCGGTGATTTAAGTGATCAGAATGCGATAGATATGGCAGGTCTTTGGGGCTTGTTTGACAGTTCAGTCAGCGAAGCTGGTAAGCGCTACCCGCACGATGCCGTATTACAAATGCGTGTATTTGAGGCAGAGGAAGGCTTAGATGCTAAATACGCCTTTCGGGAGAATGGTGTTGAAATAGAAGGGCGCTTTCGTGCAGCGGATTATTCTGCGCTGTTTGGGCTGGTCAACCAAGAGATCGCTTCAAACCTTTCTTCTCGCTACGCGATAAAAGCGAGCGAGCAAGATCAATATTTGCGTATCTCTGTTAGTAATGTGCAAACATTCTTAGATTATGTAAAAGTCGTTGAGCATTTGGGTAGCTTATCGACTGTCACTAACGTTCAGCTCGGAGCCTTGTATGGCAGTGATCTTTTGTTGGACCTCGAGTTGCGCGCAAGTGAAGATCAATTTGTACAGCAGCTAGCACTTGCAGGTATTTTAAAAGAAGAGTCTGCTCCATCATCGTCAGGTAATGTGTTGGCAACCTCTATTCAGCCTCAGCTTTATTATCAATGGCCGACTTCAATAGGTCTCAAATAAGTGTTGCGTCAAATACCAAACTTATTGACGCTATTGCGTATATTTCTTGTTATCCCTTTTGCGTTGTATTTTCTTCAAGGTCGATATGACTTGGCCTTGTTGTTGTTTGCTATAGCTGGCGTGTCGGATGGCGTTGATGGCTTTGTGGCTCGA
>NZ_LWFI01000157.1:0-25895 GCF_001635735.1 Oleiphilus sp. HI0067 | reverse complement strand
ACAAAACAAGAGCAACAACCAACACAAAAACAACTACCATAAATGTTGTTTGTATAAGCTCAGGGCGCGTCGGCCAGACAACCTTGCGAATTTCAGTCTTCGCTTCGGACACTAGCGCAGAAAACTGCTTACCTTTAGTCGTTTGTAATGCCACCCAACCAGCAACAACAGCAAGAACCAATAACGCGATAACGCGATACAACAACGACTCAGCTGAGAAATAATAGTTACCGACAACACCGGCAGCCACTATGCTTAGCGCAACAATCCACTTTACCGAATCTAACGCTGCGTTCTCTTTTTCAAGCTTTGCATTCATATTGATACTTACTAACTTCTGGCTAAAAAGTGGCAGGCCAGGAGGGAATCGAACCCCCAACCTGCGGTTTTGGAGACCGCTGCTCTGCCAATTGAGCTACTGGCCTAACAAAAGAAGGCAGACAACCCACCTTCTTTTATAATCGAGTATTACTCGATGATTTTCGCTACAACGCCCGCACCTACTGTACGACCGCCTTCTCGAATTGCGAAACGCAAACCTTCTTCCATCGCGATTGGCGCGATCAATTCTGCAGAAAGCTGTACGTTATCGCCAGGCATTACCATTTCAACGCCTTCTGGAAGCTCACATGCACCCGTTACGTCCGTAGTACGGAAGTAGAACTGTGGACGGTAGCCTTTGAAGAATGGCGTGTGACGACCACCTTCATCTTTGCTTAGTACGTATACTTCAGCTTCGAACTTAGTGTGCGGCTTAACAGAACCAGGAACACATAGAACCTGACCACGCTCAACGTCGTCACGCTTAGTACCACGTAGAAGAACACCAACGTTCTCGCCCGCACGACCCTCATCAAGAAGCTTACGGAACATCTCAACACCAGTACAAGTAGTGGTTTGAGTTTCACGGATACCGATGATTTCGATTTCGTCACCAACAGTGATGATACCACGCTCAACACGACCAGTTACTACCGTACCACGACCAGAGATAGAGAATACGTCTTCTACTGGCATTAGGAATGGTTGATCGATTGCACGCTCTGGCTCTGGGATGTACGTATCAAGCGCTTCAACAAGCTTCTTAACAGCAGTTGTACCCAACTCGTTGTCATCTTCGCCGTTCAATGCCATCAAAGCAGAACCAGGAATGATTGGAGTGTCGTCACCAGGGAATTCGTATTGATCTAGAAGCTCACGAAGCTCCATTTCAACCAACTCAAGCATTTCGTTGTATTCTTCAGTACCTGCACCGCCACAGTCTTCAGCAAGAAGGTCTGCTTTGTTCAAGAATACTACGATGTATGGAACACCAACCTGACGTGAAAGAAGGATATGCTCACGAGTCTGAGGCATTGGGCCGTCAGTCGCACCACATACTAGGATCGCGCCGTCCATTTGAGCAGCACCAGTGATCATGTTTTTCACGTAGTCCGCGTGTCCAGGACAGTCAACGTGCGCGTAGTGACGATCATTTGAATCGTACTCTACGTGTGACGTTGCGATTGTAATACCACGCTCACGCTCTTCTGGAGCGTTATCGATGTTAGCGAAGTCTACCTTCTCACCACCGAATACTTCTGCACATACACGAGTAAGTGCTGCTGTTAGTGTTGTTTTGCCGTGGTCAACGTGGCCAATTGTTCCAACGTTAACGTGCGGCTTACTTCTTTCAAACTTTTCTTTTGCCATCCGAACATCTCCTATAGAATCGCTCGATGAGTGACATTGCGCCGCAATGAGCGCAGACCACGCAAAACTGTATATGGAGCTCATAACCGGAATTGAACCGGTGACCTCTACCTTACCAAGGTAGTGCTCTACCGACTGAGCTATATGAGCGCTTGTATAATTAAATGGAGCGGGTAGAGGGAATCGAACCCTCGTCATCAGCTTGGAAGGCTGAGGTAATAGCCACTATACGATACCCGCCACAAAAAAATTGGTGGAGGGGGGTGGATTCGAACCACCGAAGCTTTCGCGTCAGATTTACAGTCTGATCCCTTTGGCCGCTCGGGAACCCCTCCAAAAGCGAGAATCTAAAGACCCTCTTTACCTCAAAAAGAATGGAGCTGGTGGACGGAATCGAACCCCCGACCTACGCATTACAAGTGCGTTGCTCTACCGACTGAGCTACACCAGCTAAATCACCCCTGTTTCGAGAGGCCGCTATACTAAGTGAAAGAATTTTCGGATGCAACAGTTTTACAAAAAAAATCTCTACTTTTTATAACCATGCCCAAAGACTGAGCTATCTGACTGATTTTTATACGATTTCTAGAGTTATCAGACAACCAAACCTGTATCCACCAGACACTTTCGAAGTCGAAGATATTGCGAATTGATGTCATATAGCCTTTGTCGCGCATATAACCCTGCATACGCTGTGCAGAATCAATATTTTCAAACACACCAACAGACAATGCACCATACAAACCTTGCGCAGTAATAATGAAATTATCGATCCCTTTATCATTAAATTCTTTTTGCTTTTTCAGGGATTCGGCATAGCTTTCGAACGGCCCGTAATACACCCAGTATCTTGGAGCCACCTCCTCTTGCCTTTCAATTAAGTCTGATCGAACACCTGCATCAGACAATGCTACTAAAAAATTACGCGCTTCTTGCTGGTCACTCAAAGGCCCTAACAACAAACAGCCCCTACCCGACTCAGAGATTCCTATTCGCTCTACCCCGTCCCCTACAGCATATTTCACAACCGGCTGATAAGAACCTCTCACCTCTGACCACTGCCATAAAGCGAACACGACATTCACGGTAAACAAAAGAAGGACAATCTTCACAATCCCACACCTTGTTTTTGCGCTAAAGCGAGACCGTCGAGAACCAGATCAGGAACGGACACAGCGCAATCTAACGACACAGACTCTGAAACCAAATCCGCATCACCTCCAGTTATAACAAGACGATACTTTGACTCAACAGCCATACGCTCTATTTTCTTTATAAGCTCTGAAAACATAAGCGAAACACCACCATTCACACAACGTAAAGTTGATAAGCCTTCACAATCACTATTGGCATAGCCATCTTCAATTTTTGAGGTCTGCCCTAACAGAGAATTTCGGAGCATAGAGTAGCCTGGCGCAATATACCCATCGACCTGCTTCCCATCACAGTTCACAACATCAACAGTTAAAGCACTTCCGGCATCGACAACCACGACACCCTTATAGTCCGATAAGCACTTTGAGTAAGCCGCAAGCATCGCAAGACATCGATCGACACCTTGATGCTCTGGAATTTTATAGCCAAATTCGACTTCACCCATACGCTTTACGGAGCGAGCTATATATATAGAAGACACATTAAAACGGCACTTTAATGAATTAATGAGATCTTCGAGCGATCGATTACCGGCAACCGAAGTTACCTGAACCGAGAGATCCTCATCATTTGGCAACTGTTGGCATAGCACATCTAACAGATCCTCTTGCAACTCTGCGCCGCGACCAAATACCCTATCACCATCAAACACTCGCCATTTAGCTCTAGTATTCCCAACGTCTAATTGCAGAATCATATTGGACGCACACTCACTTCACCTGAATGAAACACCTTCACTCCATCATCTACCTTTAACTGCAATCCGCCCTGCAAATCAACACCTAAAGCAACGCCCTCTACATCAGGCCCAATCACTTTCACTGAACGATTTTTTAGCGCATCAAACTTTCCATACTCATCGACATATGCCTCAAACCCTTTTTCTCTAAAAATCGACATATTATTCAGCAGGCTCTCCAATAACCGACCCGCCAATTCATTTCTTTCAACGTCTACATGCTGAGCGATCGCAGTCCAAGGCTGATCAATTTGACTTGCCTGACGTTCACTCATGCTCACATTCATTCCTATACCAATGGTTACCAGCCAGCTACCGGTAGCCTCGCCGGATAGCTCAATCAATATTCCTGCCGCTTTCTTGTCACTAATCCAAATATCATTCGGCCATTTCAAACCAACATCAGTGACATTCAATCCTTTCAACACTTGCGCCAATGCAATCCCAACAACAATACTCAGACCTTGAAGCGCCGCAGGCCCTTTAAACCATTCGAAGCACACGCTGAAATATAGATTCTGTCCAAAAGGACTCACCCAATCTCGGCCACGTCGGCCACGCCCAGCACTCTGCTGCTCAGAAAATAAAACACGATAAGGAAGATTGGCCGAAATCGAATGGACGTCAGTATTAGTGGAGGCACAGGTATCCACGACTTCAATCTGAGCGTCTGCATGATGACTATCAGACACAAAATTTAAGATCTTACTTTTATCCAGCAAATCTATCGGCGAAAGAAGACGGTACCCCTTGCCACGATGACTTTCATAATCAAGGCCCAGACCCTCAAGCCCCTCAAGAGCCTTCCAAATTGCCGTACGACTGACACCAAAACGCTCACCTAACTCTGAACCAGAGTGAAACTCACCATCTGCAAGCACTGAAATTAAATTTGAAAGGTGCATTAGATATCTCATCAAGGAATAAGGATGAGAATTATAACGAGGAAAATTTTAGCGGTGCAATGTAAGTCAGACGTTAATCTAACGGAGTCATTGTGATATCACTCGTGATATCAACATTCTGCAATTTTAAACCATGCAATAAGGTAGCTGACTGCCCAGATGAATGAACTAGATCAACAGACCCGAAATCCAACTCTTTAAGTTGGGTTCGGGTACGTAAAGCAAGACCAACAGGCAAACTATCCCAATCCTCTGGTGTCAAATCTGCCGGTGCAACATATCGGTACGTCCCATCGGGATTCATCACCTTTACATCACCTTTATTACCTACAACACCATTGCTGTCAGCACCATCTGACTTTTTACGCACATACGCTGACGCAACATCAATATTCTGATCGGTTCGTAAACCAAATGAATCTGTTACACCGTCACCATCATTGGTCGTAAAGTTATCAAACACCAACTTAATACCAGTGTCATTCACAACACCGGCAGTACCTTCTCCAGAGCGACCAGTCTCCCACGTAAAGCGATTGCGCTTGCCTTCCGCTTCAACGCTATCCTTAAAAAATCTGGCCGATGCAATCGTTAAGCCTTGATCCCCTCTATCAGACCATCGACCACCATCAGATTGACACGACGCGCTATCGCTCCCTTGCCCACCAACACATACAGCCCCAGCTCCGCCTGCGGAAATTGTTCTTTCAGATCCTTGTTCGTATGTCTCCAGCACCATGCGCCCAAAGCTCGCACCAGTTGCCCGATCACCTAATCTAAAGTCTGTGACATCTAGTCGCGACCAACTTTCTGTCTCATAAATTCGCAAACCCTCTTCAGTAACGTCAAGAAGCATGTCACGAAGATGCTTATCCATATCGAGTCCTGCCAACCAGAAACCACTACCATCAGATTCCTTATAAGTAGCCATTAAGCCATCACGCAATTCAATATCTGCATTGATGGTAATACCTTCATCACCAAAACGACCGCCCGGCCCCAAAGTGATATGCCCGTTTAATCGACCACTCAACTCAGGATAAAGCCCCAAACCAAACAACGCACCCGATACACCAGGAATACTATAAGACGTAGATAAATCCTGAGACTTCAGACTCGTACCGTCATCCGAAACACGACCTAAACGAAACCCTTCGGTTCGATAAGCAAAATCTAGATCCTCGAACCCTATTCTCAGACCATCATAAAACTGAGTCGAACCTAGCAAGCCATCCGCAGTGACATCAAGAGTTATATCACCATCTACATACGCCTCTAAGCCGCTATACATCAGGCCAAAACCATTATCGACGTATACCAAATTTGATTCATTATTAGGACTGATTAAACTGAACTGCGTATCCAAACGAAGCCCCTGATATCCAGCGTCGACATTACCACCTGCCTGCAAAACAACTGCATTTGTTCGTGCGACCGAGTCATAGACACCATCGGCTAGCAGTAAGTTCACGCCAAGACTACCCAACGACTTAATAGGTAAAGCACTATCGACTTTGTAAGCATCGATATTAGATTTGGTCTCACCCAGCACAACCGCATCAAAGAACAAAGCCGCTTGCAAACTATCAAAGCCCAGTTGCAATCCACCACCATAATCGCGTGTCGACTCGAGTCCTGCATGACGATCACTCGCTAGCACATCGACAGTTAAATTCGATAGTGCAATCGTGCCCTGACCACCTAACGCGCCGAACCAATATCCGATATCAGACCAATCGGTATCATCACCCCAAGCCAAATCCCAACTAGAAATTGTTGCCTGAGTATCCAAATTAAAGCCTTCTACGCCATCCCGACCACCGGCACCTAGCTGAATAGATTGACTCAACGCTAACTTAGACCAAAGACTTCCGTAACTCGGCAGCAATACTCCGCTATCTACATCGTTAGACACACCATTATTGTTGGCATTAGTGCTTAATCGTATGGCATCAGCACGCAATTCAAGATCCACTTGAGATGCTACGTACTCGAATTTTCCAGAGGTAGGGTTATAAGCCAACGTGGCATCCGGCGCGATATAGTCAATGCTCATACCGTCTAAAAAGAATTCATTTCCGTTTGTTCTATAACCAAGACGCCCATTCGTTAAACTAAAGGCCGTATCAATAACGTAAGCTGTGGCGTTAGAACTAATCTCTGTTAAACCATCCAATTCAAAATCTAAATACAACCCACCTAAACTTGGGGTACCCAATAGATTAGAACCAACACTGTCGCCAGCCTCTTCAATGAATCGAATATCTTGAATCTCAACACGCGCTTGATTACCTACCGGAGAGAAGGTAGAACCATCCCATTCAAGCGAATCCGTTGTGTAATCAAGTGACAGCGTTCCATCTTCCAAGATGTCGACAAGAATCTGCATCTTAAGAAAATCATCACTTCCTCCAGAACCACCAATACGCAAACCCTCAAAAGCTATACCATTACCGTCATCGAAGTAAGCAAACTCTTGAATCGTGGTATTACTCTCTAGATTTAATGTGATACCTGACTGCCCACTAACTCCCGACAAGAAGTCATCTTCTAAAGCTTGCATTTCGGCATAGGCAGGCACCGCTAATGAGAGGGCAAGCATTAAAAAAGTAAAGGGGGATAAGGTTACTATGCGCATGGTTTAATCCGTTGGAAACACTAACAAATTACCTTTTAGTGTCGCTTCACCACTCATTTCAACCCCGTAAAGGTCGAGCTGCTGAAACCCCGGATCAGACGGGCGCTCCGTTGCACTACCCGCTAAAGTAAACTGGAAGTCATCAAACCGAATTGTTCCCGGCAAACCAATCTCTAGTACTTCACGATTGAATAAAGCACCATCACCACCAAATCCAGAATCAATATCACGAATCTTCATAGTGAGCCCTTCAAAGGCAATACCGCCTCGAAGGTTGTCAATCACAAACCAGCCACCATCCTGCTCTGTTTGCAAGGCAATACGCGCCCCACACGATTTAGTCGCGTCGGTGCACGCACCAAAATAATTATCAGAAAGCGGACCACCGTTCTCGTTAATCGAGATGTCACCACTTAGGTACACTCCACTTTGTCCAGTGACTTCGGACAAGTCGCCATCATCAATAGACTTCATTTCTGCCATAACGGGGAAGCAAGCAGTCGTGAATACAAACAGTAGTGTTCTAGAAAGAATTATCATGGCGTCAAATCCCTAAAACGAACATCTAGGTGTTGAATAAGCATGCCCTCGATTTTAGCCGAGCCAAGGCTTGTACCACCTATTTCTATATCACCAACATAAATATCGGAACGATAGTCTTGATTGGAGTAGTAGTCTTCATAAAAAGCGTACGCGATATCGCCCTGCGCAGAACCATCAGATGCCCCACTCACAGGGTCAATGTTCGCAAGATAGTTCGTCGTCATTTGATCAATCTGAAAACTAAAACCACCAGTCGTATTATCTACACCGATATAAAGAGGCTGAAAGGTATTCCCTAACGCTAGCTCTAGTTTGAAATCGCTCATTTTAATCTTGGATGTGCACGCAGAACTCGCGACCGCACAGGTAGAGATTTCAAGCGCTGGCGTATAAAAGTTCAAACGATACTCTGCAGCCATACGTGAATCTTCTCCCCAAAGACGCAAATATGAACCATCAAATACCGCGCTGTGCGCATGCATGTTCAAGTGAGTTTGCGCCTGCCCGGCAACATTCACTTCCAACTCAAAACCAATATCTGGTCGCTCTCCCGCCTCGAAATCAACGGAAGCAGGTCGACTCGCACATGTTCCCGAGCCTTGCGCCGCGCTAGGATCCAAACAGTCATAACCAAGTGTTGAGTCAACCATTCTTGGCGCCGCAATCTCCAACACACCTTTGCCCGGCAACCCAATATCATTGCCATCAAGCAAATCTATTTCATAGGGATTATCTAGGCGACCTAAATTCACGCCTTCTATCACATCGCCATACTCACTTCCTGCTCGGGCGATGTACATTTGATTCACATTAATATTGACCGGATTACCATCAGAGTCGGTGATGCCGGTAATCCGAAAAACGTTACCTTGAGAAGAGTCATTACCGTGGCTAAACGCAAAGTCTTCCATCACAAACCCGATACCAGCACCATCTACTTCTGATAAATCATTATCAGAAAGCGCTGCCAATTCAGAATGCACAGGAAGGGCAATAGCACCCAGCGCGATAAACGCAGCATTCTGAATAATCGATGGGAAAATTGAGCGCCATTGGTATGACATATTGAGGCAATGCGTCCTGTTTAAGAAATAAACCAACATTATATGGAGAGATGAATTTAAACATGTGAAGCAGGACGAAACTTCACAGTCGTTCACAAATCAAGCAGTCAAGACGTGAGCTAGAACAATATTCTAGCCTTGCTGCAAGAGATTTCTCAGGTCAATGACTGCGGCGCTTGCTCTAGAAATATAAGATGACATCGTTAAAGAGTGATTCGCCAACACACCAAACCCCGAGCCATTTAGAATCATCGGACTCCAAATCGTATTCTGAGTCGCCTCCAAATCCAAACGAATTTGGCGCAGGCTAATCAAAGCATTTTTATCGCCAAGCACTTTTGCAAAGTCGTGTTCCATAGCACGTAAAATCACAATCAACGCCCAAGCTGTGCCGCGCGCCTCGTAAAATACGTTATCGATGTCAAACCAAGATGTTTTTGACTCTTTAAAGCCTTCACCCGAGGTACTTTGCTCAGCAGAATAATCTCCGGCAAGCCCCAGATCCAAACTCGGGCGCCCCACACTTTCGCTCAAACGCCTAGACAACCCCCCAAGTCTATTCTCAACTTCTGACAACCAAGCGCTTAAATTATCGGCACGCGCATAAAACTGTGCATTAGGAGTTGATTCATCCGCTAAGCGTTTGAGATAGTTTTCAACAGCTGCTACACCTGTGCGATATTCAGATTCTGAAGCCGGGAGAATCCAACTACGATTATCAAAGTGAAACTGCGGCTCTGCTAACTTAAGACTTGCATCCTCTTGGGACTGACTTTGCGAGCGACTAAAGTCTTTTCTCATCACCCTAGATAAATCTCGTATTTGAACAAGAACCCCAAACTCCCAGCTAGGCATATTGTCCAGAAACACGCCCGGCAGGAATAAATCGTTTGATAAATATCCTCCAGGCTTTTCGAGCAAAGTATCAGACAACTCAATAAGACTCGCAGTTGTTGCCACACCAATGGGCGCATCAGAGAGCGTGACTCCCGCTCTTTGCTCTACAACCAATGCTAAGTCCGGAACATCAGGTTCAGAACTCCACCAAAAGCCGAGCACCACTACGACAAGCAAATAAATCGGAACAAGTAGCAATAAACCCTTTTGTTTATTCATGTAAGAGACTCTCTTTCTAGAATTGAGCCTGTGACGGCTTACAAATTTGATAGCCAGTCGCAGCATCAACACCTAAATCTTTTAAAACAGCCAACTCAGCTGCGCTTTCGACACCTATGGCAACAACCTGAATATTTTGGCTATGCGCGATTTGTACGACCGAGCGCAAGAAAAACTGATTTTCTTGGTTCTCGTGAATATCCCTAATAAAACTCGTGTCTATTTTTATCGAACGGACTCGAACACGCTTTAAATACGTAAATGGAATAGATGAAACACCAAAACGATCAATACAGAGCCCGAAGCCCCAAGAATCACCTAGCTCACAGAGCTTAAGAAGTATCTCTTCGCCAAAACCTAAAGCATGCTCAGGAACTTCAAAGGTCACCCGATGAAGAATAGACTGATTTTGTCGAAGATGCTCTATCAACCACTCCATGAAAATAGTATCAGCAATGGCTGCTTCAGAAAGAGCGATGTTGTAGTGCATCGATTGATCACTATCGCTCTTATTCAAAGCCGCAAATACGGCTTCGACAATCATTTCATCGAACCTAACCATTAAGCCAAAACGCTTAGCCATCGGCAAAAACGTCGACGCAACAATCATCTCGCCATCTAACTCAATACGCGAAAGTAACTGCTTATGACTAATCGAGTCATCAACCAAACTCTGTACCGGCTGTTCATGCAATACAAGCGCATTATTCTGCAATACATCCTGTAAAATAGATTGCCAATGGTTGGCTTGCCTAACTTCTTGAGAAACGCCATCTTCTTCTAAATCAACGTAACGCTGCCAGCCCGAAATTCCTTTAGACTGAGCTTGTCGCAACGCCATATCCGCTTTCGATAACAAACCCGATACCGTTTCAGCATCGCTCACTTCCGCCACACCAACATTCACCCAGTCATCTTTCAGACCTTGACGTAAGACCGGAATAGATTGAATTTTAGAAAGAAGTTTCTGGGCGTAGGTTTCAGCACAATCAACACTAACACCCGATAAAAACACACTAAATTGCGCACCAGATCTTCTTGAACAATATGCGCCACGATATTCGGCAGAAAGTTCTTTTAGTAGCTTAGAAATCTCCTGCAATAACTCATCGCCCGTCTGACGCCCGTGAGACAGATTAATAGACTCAAAGTCATTTAACATGACTAAGACTAACTCCCCCACGCCTGTCACAGAACGACCAACTAAGTCAGACTTCAAACGCGCATCAAAGCCTTCTCTGTTAAACAATCCCGTCAAATCATCTAATCGTGATAAATCCCGGAGCCTTTCGATATCATCGATTTGCTCATCGAATACTTTTTTCAAGCTCTGAGCCATATCGTTGATTGAACGCGCAACGGAGTCCAATTCACGCGTTGGAGGTAATTCAAGGGGCTGTTCAAAAAATCGGTTAGCAATGCGCTGCGCTTGTTGCTCGAGCTGCACTAGCGGTGCCAATAAATAACGAAGCAAGCTGTAAAGTAATAAAAGCCCAACAATCAATAAGCCTGCAAATAAGATCAATTGAACAACAAAACGCTCCCATAATTTGTCGATTGCGAGCGCGGAATTAGAAACGACCTTCAAACTTCCCAGCCTTTGCCAGCCAGACATCACCTCCGCATCGCCGCTTTGCACCTGCAAATCGATCATGCCCACAAACCAGAGTGGCGCTTTGGTTTGTTCTACGTCCAGCATTCGTTCAACGACTTCATCAGATGCATTAATTCGTAAAACAATTGACTGGTAATCGCCACTATCGAACATGGCATCAATGAGCCTTTCTCGGCCAACACCACTATCTTGCTCATTAATAGATGACAAGCCTATTCCCAAAAATGTCGCTGCTTCTTGCGAATGTTTTGCTAACTGTTCTTGGACGTAATGCTTACTGGCAGAAAAACTGAATATAGCGCTAAGGGCAATCATCGCCACGAACAATAGCCCGACAGAGATAAGAACAAGCTGTTTAAGAGTCCGTTTTTTATTTGTTATTTGCATATCCATCACAGAGTCACACAGACGATTCAGTTCGCAATTTCATATGTTCACGTAGACAGATATGAAATGTGGGCAATAATAACTTCTAGAGACTAACAAATTTTAGAAGCCTAGCAAGACAATTGTTTCATGCTGGGATCAGGTTAATAAAACTATGGCAGAACCCGCACTTCGCGAGCAGTTGAGTAGCTATATCGCGCGAAGAGTCAGCTCGCACGCAGAGGCGGCGGTTGAACTATATGAACAGTGTTCGAAGAATGAATGGCGCAATACAAGCAAAAATCGCACATTGCTGGATACATCAGAAAAACTCAGCAAGTTGTCGAACAAGCTACCCCACAAACCTTTCTCTGAACAAGCACAGAAAATCAGCTCTTTATTGAAGCTCGGTCAAATTGAAGAATGCCCATCACACAAAGCACAAGAGGGCATGAAAGAAGCAATTAGCTTGATAGAAGAACAGCTAAAAATAGAAGTCGAATTACTTCTCGAACCAAACACTACTCAAATCAAGCAAGTGTTACTTGCGGTTAGCTCAAGCAAAAACGAGGCGCTACAAAGCGCCATATTAGGCGATATACCGATACACTCATTTTCGATGGAAAATGTGAATGCTGGAACCTGCACAATTATCGATGTCGATTTTAAAGGAAAAGGCAAAGGCGTCAGTCTCGCCAAGAAAATATTGCAAGCCAATCCGCATAGCAAAGTAATCTTCTTCTCTGATAACAAGATGTCATTTGAAACAAAGCTAAATGCAATTAGAGCTGGCGGCCATTTTTTCATCGATGAAAACTTAACGTCTAAGTCACTAAAAGAAGCTCTTAATACTGCTTTTCATATCGACATTGACCCCAAAACAAGAATTCTGGCGCTTGATGATTCTCCATCTCAATTAAAGCATCTTGAAAATGTGCTAGGAAATGCTGGCTTTATGTGTACAGCGATTAGCCAGCCCGAACTTTTACTCGATGCTATCGAAACGAATCAACCAGACTTGCTTTTACTAGATGTTATTCTCCCCAAGTGCACAGGGGTTGAGCTTGCGAGATTAGTACGCCAGCACACTCAATGGCGCAACATCCCTATTATTTTCCTTTCCGCAGAGGAAGACCCGAACGTACACCTAAACTCTCAAGAGTTAAGCACCACTCCATTTCTCACCAAACCAACTGATCAATCTAAGTTAGTAAATGCTATAAAACAGCAATTATCTGACAAGCAATCTCACGCAAAATAAGCAAAACTAGCCCGTAAATTTGCTAAATTCGCTGCTATCTTGCAGGAATAGTTTGCGAAGTTGCACAGCGAGCACTAGAATTGGCGCATCATTAGCTTTGCTTAAAAAAGAGTGCTCTTCATGCCAACAATTCTTATTCTAAATGGCCCAAATTTAAATCTCCTAGGGAAGCGAGAACCTGAAATATATGGTTCAGAAACACTAGAAGATATTGTTTCCAGAACAAACGCTATTGCAGAACAACATCAAGCAACGATTGAGCACTTCCAAAGCAATGCAGAACACGAGCTAATTGATCGCATTCATGCAGTCAGAAATTCAGACGTAATTGCCATTGTGATCAATCCTGGTGCCTTTACACATACAAGCGTTGCTCTACGTGATGCTCTGTTAGCAAGCGACTTACCGTTTTATGAAGTACATATCTCAAACGTTCATGCACGTGAGAGTTTTCGGCACCATTCCTACTTTTCAGATAAAGCGATTGCCGTTATTTGCGGCTTAGGTACGCACGGTTACGATGCGGCAGTAGAAGCCGCTATTCGCGCATCGCAATAGCAAAGAATTCAAGAGAGTTTATTTATGGATATCCGTAAAATTAAAAAGTTAATCGAGTTAATTGAAGACTCAGATGTCGAGCAACTCGAAATCAAAGAAGGCGAAGAGTCCATCAAGATCACCCGCCGCAACCCAAATGCGCCTGCAGTCGTTGCAAGCCCTGCACCAGTCATTGCTGCGCCAGCTCCTGTAGCTGCAGCTCCAGCGGCACCAGCGAGCACCCCTGAAGAGACGCGAACAGCTCTTCCAAGCATTAACTCGCCAATGGTAGGAACCTTTTATAGAAGCCCTTCTCCTGAGGCGCCTCCATTTGTACAAGTAGGTCAGCAAGTTAAAACTGGCGATGTGCTGTGCATTGTTGAGGCAATGAAAATGATGAACCAAATAGAAGCCGATAGAGATGGAACTATATCAGAAGTATTAGTAGAGAATGGCGCTCCGGTAGAGTTTGACCAACCGCTATTCAGCATCTCATAACGGAAAACTTCACCTTATGCTTAAAAAAGTACTCATCGCAAACCGTGGAGAAATCGCTTTACGGATTTTGCGTGCGTGTAAAGAAATGGGTATCCATAGCGTTGCAGTTCACTCAAAAGTTGATCGCGACCTGATGCACGTTAGGCTTGCCGATGAATCCGTTTGCATTGGCGGAAATCAACCCACGGAAAGCTATCTGAACATTCCAGCGATTATCGCTGCCGCGGAAGTGACTAACGCAGATGCTATTCACCCAGGCTATGGATTCCTTGCTGAAAACTCTGATTTTGCTGAACAAGTTGAGCGCAGTGGTTTTACCTTCATTGGCCCTAGCGCCGATGTTATTCGACTAATGGGTAATAAAGTTTCAGCAATTCAAGCAATGAATCAAGCTGGTGTACCAACGGTTCCAGGCTCTAACGGCCCACTGAGTGACAACACAGCAGACACAATAGCGATCGCAAAATCTATCGGTTTTCCGGTGATGATCAAAGCAGCCTCTGGTGGCGGTGGACGCGGAATGCGCGTTGTCTACGAAGAATCAGAACTAGTTAATTCAATTGCCCTTACCAAGCAAGAGGCAAAAAATGCATTTGGCGATGATACCGTTTACTTAGAAAAATTCCTCGATAGGCCTCGCCATGTGGAGGTCCAAGTACTCGCGGACGGTCAAGGCAAAGCCATTCACCTTGGCGATCGAGACTGCTCTTTGCAGAGACGTCACCAAAAAGTCATTGAAGAAGCACCGGCACCAAATGTCGACGAAACTGCTCGCCAAGAAGTGTTTGATGCCTGCGTTAAAGCATGTATCGATATTAACTACAGAGGCGCAGGTACTTTTGAGTTCTTATATCAAGACGGCAAGTACTATTTCATCGAAATGAATACCCGTATACAGGTAGAACACCCTGTAACGGAAATGATCACCGGCGTGAATCTAGTCAAAGAACAGATGAAGATCGCTGGAGGAAAGTCGCTGACCTACACCCAAGAAGAGATCAAATTTAAAGGCCATGCCTTTGAATGTCGTATTAACGCAGAAGATCCGAAAACATTTATTCCCTGCCCTGGAACGATAAACATGTTTCATGCGCCCGGCGGCATGGGTGTTCGAGTCGACTCACATCTATACAGCGGATATTCCGTTCCACCGTATTACGACTCTCTGATCGCTAAAGTTATCTGCCATAGCGAAGACCGAACATCAGCACTTAATCGCGTACGCAACGCACTTAACGAACTGGTTATCGATGGCATCAAAACAAACGCACCGTTACACCGAGTACTTGCTAACGACGAAGGCTTTATGAATGTTGACTTTAATATTCATTACTTAGAAAAACTCCTTCAGCAAAGATCGGGCGGTTGAACAAGAAATGAACTGGATACAAGTAAAAAGTGAAATTGCCCCGCAACTCATCGAAGCGCTAGAAGAAGGTTTGTTAGCGAGTGGAGCTGTGTCTGTAACGATGCAAGATGGTGCAGACCAACCAATACTCGAGCCGGAGCTCGGCACAATGCCAGTTTGGGACGACACCACTCTCACCGCGCTTTTCGAGCAAGACACCGACATGGAACAAGCCTTAAGCATCGCTAAAGAAGTGTTTCATCATTATCTACCCGATACAGACTTTCCGTCGTTACAAGTCGACATTCTCGAAAATGAAGACTGGACAAGAAAATGGATAGAAAATTTTAAGCCCATATCTTGTGGCAAACGTTTGTGGATATGCCCTAGCTGGTGCGAGCCACCTGAGCCCGACGCAGTAAATCTGATGCTAGACCCGGGTTTAGCATTTGGAACAGGCACGCATCCAACAACATTCTTATGTCTCGAATGGTTAGATGCACAAGATTTAAAAGGCCAAACTGTGATCGATTATGGGTGTGGCTCTGGGATTCTCGGTATCGCAGCGCTACTTCTCGGCGCTTCACGTGTAATTGCTGTCGACAACGATCCTCAAGCACTTATTGCGACGAAAGATAACGCGGAGCGAAATCAATTATCTGCTGACGCTATAGAATGCTACCTACCGGATGATTGTCCAGACATTCATGCAGACGTATTAGTAGCCAATATTCTTGCACAACCACTTTACAGCCTCAGAGAGCATCTTTCGGGACTATGTAAAGCAAATGCGAGCATTGCGCTTTCTGGCATCCTCAGAGAGCAAGCCGAAGATTTATCGCAACATTATGGCACTCACTTTAAAATGCAGGCCGTAAATTACATGGATGACTGGTCGCGCTTGAGCGGAACCAAGAAGGATTAAGATAGTTATAAAAGCTATTACACAGCTTCAGAAAAACGCGCTACACTGCAGATAATAAAGAATTTTTTTACTTTCTGTACAAGGATAAGTTTGCGCATGAGTTCTGAGCAATACACGCGCTGCCCTCACTGTAAGGCAACTTTCGAAGTAAGCGAAAAGCAACTCTCTGCAGCCGCTGGCAAAGTCCGCTGCGGAGCTTGCATGGAAGTATTTGATGCTGTCGCTTACCTAATCCCTCAGAACGGAAATGAAACGCTTAAATCGCAAGATGACACACCAAGCGAAATTCCAACACCAAGCACAGAACACGAATCACATACTCACGAGACCGATGACGAAGAGCTTATCTTTGAAGATTCTGATGACGAGAAAGAGAGCGCAAAGAAACAGTCTTTATTCGATGATTCTCAGCTTAGCGATTCTTTAAAAGAAATTGATAGCTCAGGCGCACACGCATTCTCATCTGAAGCTGCACACCACTCAGAAGTGGCTGATAGCAAAGACGAAGAATGGACAGCCCAGATATTAAAAGACGACACGCCAACGAGGCCTCTTAAGCAAGAACCCAGCTTAGATCTAGAGCCTCAAAAAACATCCCACACTAATGATGAGCTAATAAAACCATCTGCCGACGATGCACCTCAACGCATAGACTTCTATTACGAGGAAGAACAAACCGTTCACAGAGGAAGCTGGTTAAGAAAAAGCGTCATTACACTAGCGTGTCTCGCCTTGACGGCCGTTCTCGCTGCACAGATCGCGTGGTTTCACTATGAACGTCTGGCGCAATATCCTCTAGCAAAACAAGGCTTTCAATTGGCATGTGAAAAACTAGGCTGCAAACTGCCTGAGCTTGTTGATCTTGAAGCCATAAAAAGTAGCAATTTGGTCGTTAGAAGCCACCCTCTCAAGGCAAACACTTTAATCATTGATGTCGTGCTTACTAACACCGCAGACTTTGACCAAGAGTTTCCGCGCCTTGCTATGTATTTTTCGGACATCAACGGCAAAACTATTGCACAACAAATTGTAGAAGCGAAAACATACCTTAATGATGACACTCTTGCTCAGCAGTCTATGCAAAGAGAGAAAGCCATGCACATCTCGCTTGAGGTAGAAGATCCTGGTAAACAAGCAGTGAACTATAAAATTCGTTTCTTCCCTGCCAAGAAGACGAGCGGTTAAACATTTTTAGAACGTTTAGCCGCTCAAATGTCAACCACTCCGCACAAAATATAACCAAAAAAAAGCGCTTGCACCGTCTTTAATCGGACGCAACAGAAGAGTATGATTTGCGTCCTTTTTTGAGCGACACATCGGCAAACGTTTTGGTTAAAATCGGCCCTTACACATTAGCAAATAATTTAGTGCTAGCACCGATGGCCGGTGTCACCGATAGACCTTTTCGTCAATTGTGTCGCCAATATGGTGCGGGACTTGCTGTCTCCGAGATGGTCATCGCAGATCCTAGCTTTTGGAAAACACGCAAATCCAAACATCGCCTTGATCATGAGGGTGAACAAGCGCCAATTTCTGTTCAAATCGCCGGCGGCGACGCTCAGATGCTTGCCGAATCCGCACGACTCAATGCGGAGCAAGGTGCCCAAATTATTGATATCAATATGGGATGCCCTGCAAAGAAAGTGTGTAATAAAGCAGCTGGGTCAGCGTTAATGAAAGATGAAGCACTTGTTAAAGAGATTCTTCATAGCGTAGTGGATGCGGTCGATATTCCAGTCACTCTGAAAATCAGAACAGGCTGGGATACAGGAAATAAGAATGCCCTAACAATCGCTAAAATAGCGCAAGAGGCGGGCATTCAAGCGTTGGCAATACATGGCCGAACTAGAGCTTGCGCATATCGCGGAGAAGCTGAGTACGACACCATAAAACAAGTGAAAGAAAACCTAGCAATTCCGGTGTTTGCTAATGGGGATATTACTTCTCCAGAGAAAGCGAAAGCTGTTCTCGACTACACCGGCGCAGACGGACTTTTAATAGGACGAGCCGCTCAAGGAAAACCTTGGATATTTGAGGAAATAGAGCACTTTTTAAAAACAGGGAAGCATCTTCCGCAGCGAGAGCTTTTGGAGCAACAGGATATTATGTTGCGCCATGTAAGTGCATTGCATTGTTTTTATGGCGACATTATGGGCGTGCGAATTGCCCGAAAACATGTCGCTTGGTATTTTCAAACTCGGATAGATGGTAAAGCGTTCAGAAAGACTTTTAACACTATTGAATCAACACAAGATCAACTTAACGCGATAAGCGAGTATTTTAAGCGATCGAACAACCAAGGAGATGAAGCTGCATGAGTTCTGAGATGCTAGCCGACAACCAAGACATCCAACCATCACAAAACGCCCCATTGCTTGATGGCGGCACAACATTACGTGATGAGGTAGAAAAAGCGCTGAGCAACTATTTTGCTCAACTAGACGGCGCGCCTGTTACAGACGTCTACCAACTCGTACTTTCAGAAGTAGAAGCTCCTCTTCTAGAGCAAGTATTGAAATATACGCGCAACAACCAAACCAAAGCCTCTGTGCTTCTGGGTCTCAACCGAGGCACTCTGCGCAAAAAACTCAAGCAGTACGGTCTACTGTAAACAGCATCAAAACAAGGGCGGGATTTTCTCGCCCTTTTTCGTTTTAAAGACAAGTAAAAAGTGGAAGTAACTATGACAACAAACGCTCGCCCTGTTGCTGTAAAGCGCGCACTAATAAGTGTCTCGGATAAAACAGGCATTGTTGAATTCGCAAAGAACCTAAAAGACCTTGGTGTTGAACTGCTGTCGACCGGCGGTACCTTTAAATTACTTCAAAGCGAAAACATTCCTGTCACAGAGGTTTCAGACTATACAGGCTTTCCTGAAATGATGGATGGTCGCGTAAAAACTCTCCACCCTAAAGTTCATGGTGGAATACTTGGTCGTCGCGGACAAGATGATGAAGTCATGCAGGCACATGATATCGCTGCAATCGATATGGTTGTCGTAAACCTTTACCCATTCGCTGAAACCATCGCGAAACCAGATTGCTCAATGGATGATGCAGTTGAAAATATCGATATTGGCGGACCAACAATGGTTCGTGCAGCAGCGAAAAACCATGCATTCGTCAATATTGTCGTGAATGCTAACGACTACTCTCCCATTATTGAAGAAATGCGTGAAAACGACGGCTGCACATTGTTTGATACGCGATTTGATCTAGCGATCAAAGCATACGAGCACACCGCTTCCTACGACAGTGCGATCGCAAACCATTTCGGTCAACTTGTCTCAGGCGGAACCACAAAACTTCCACGTACAATCAATTTAAATTTCAACAAAGCACAAGATATGCGCTACGGCGAAAACCCGCATCAAGCAAGTGCATTCTACGTTGAAAGCAATATACAAGAAGCCTGTATTTCTAATGCCAAGCAAGTGCAAGGCAAAGAGTTATCATTCAATAACATTGCCGATACAGATGCAGCCCTAGAAACAGTGCGCCTATTCAAAAATCCGGCATGCGTCATTGTCAAACATGCCAACCCTTGTGGCGTGTCAGAGGCAGACAATATTCTTCAAGCATATGAAAATGCCTATGCGACAGACCCAGAGTCAGCGTTTGGTGGCATCATCGCTTTCAACCGCGCTTTGGACGCACAAACTGCGCAAGCAATTGTTGATCGTCAATTTGTCGAAGTGATCATCGCTCCTAGCGCATCAGACGAAGCGGTTGCAGTAATCAGCGCCAAGAAAAATCTTCGTTTACTCGTATGTGGAGAACTCAACACCTCTGCACCAGCAATGGATTATAAGCGCGTCAATGGCGGCATTTTGGTTCAAGAACGTGATTTAGGCATGATCGACTTAGCGCAAGTTAAAATTGTGTCTCGTCGTCAGCCAAGCGAAGAAGAACTCCGCGATGCTCTGTTTACGTGGAAGGTAGCCAAGATGGTTAAATCAAATGCCATCGTGTACGGCAAAGGACTTCAAACCATCGGTGTTGGTGCAGGCCAAATGAGCCGCGTTAACTCTGCTCGTATTGCCGCAATTAAGGCAGAACATGCTGGTTTACAAGTTGCAGGATCGGTCATGGCGTCAGATGCATTCTTCCCGTTTAGAGACGGCATTGATAATGCAGCGGAAGCTGGTGTTGCATGCGTCATACAACCTGGCGGCTCAATGCGTGATGAAGAAGTAATTCAAGCAGCAGACGAGCATGACATGGCGATGATCTTCACCGGCATGAGACACTTTAGACACTAACAAGAAAATATCTGGCACGGGTGCTCTGTTACTAATTTTATTCGCTATAATCCAGAAAATTAGCATTTTATTAGAGTGATCCCGTGTCAGAATATTCACGCTTCAAAGTTAGAGGCTACCATTTAGACCAATATGGTCATACCAACATTGGTGCATACAACACTTTCATGGAAGAAGCCCGCTGGCGTCTTTTTGAAAACTACAATGCAGTAGAGTTCTTCTCTGAGCTCGATCTAGCACTCACCCTCGTTAACTCCGAAGTCAATTATCGTAGACCTTGCTCTCTAGGAGACGCACTAGAAGTTCAAACGAAAGTTATGCGCATCGGAACAACAAGTTGTAAAGTACAACAGTCTATCTTTCTCGATGGCGGCAACACACACGTTGTCGACGCAGAACATACCTTTGTACTGATGGACAAACAAACCCTTAAGTCCTGTAAGATCGAAGGCAAAGCGCGCGAAAAGCTTGAGCAATTAGCACAAGTCTTCTAGCTTTCTTGAACAAACGGTCACGTTTTGATTCAGCCCTGCAACTCCGCTATTCTTTCGCCCCTCGAAACAATGCCACAGGCCTGAAGTCATGAATGTTTTAGTTGTAGGTAGCGGTGGGCGTGAACATGCCCTCGCTTGGAAAATCGCCCAAGACCCATCTGTTCAAACTGTTTTCGTAGCACCCGGCAATGCTGGTACCGCGAACGATACAAAGCTCCAAAATGTGAACATTGACGTTCTAGCATTCAAGGAACTCTCTGACTTTGCTATCGCCAATAAAGTCGAGCTCACGGTAATTGGCCCTGAAGCACCACTTGTAGAGGGTGTCGTTGATCATTTTGAAAACTTAGGGCTCGCTTGCTTTGGCCCAAGTCAAGCCGCAGCACAACTCGAAGGTTCTAAAGCATTCACGAAAGACTTTTTAGCACGCCAGGATATTCCAACAGCCTCATATCAAAATTTTACTGAAGTAGAACCTGCTCTCGCATACTTACAAGAACAAGGTGCACCTATTGTCGTAAAAGCAGACGGACTAGCAGCAGGCAAAGGCGTGATTGTTGCCATGACACTTGAAGAAGCCGAAGCAGCAGTAAAGGACATGCTCTCAGGGAATGCATTTGGAGAAGCCGGCTGTCGCGTTGTCATTGAAGAATTTTTAGAAGGCGAAGAAGCCAGCTTTATCGTGATCGCGGATGGTGAAGACTGCATAGCGATGGCGACAAGCCAAGACCATAAACGTGTTGGAAACGGAGATACAGGCCCTAATACTGGTGGAATGGGAGCTTACTCCCCTGCTCCGGTCGTTACTCCGGAAGTTCACGCGCGTATTATGGATCAGGTCATCAATCCAACCTTAAAAGGCATGGCTGAAGAAGGGAATCGTTACCGCGGTTTTCTTTATGCAGGCCTGATGATATCGCCTGATGGTCAACCAAAAGTGATTGAATTCAATTGCCGTTTTGGCGATCCGGAAACACAACCGATCATGATGAGATTAGCGTCTGAGTTGGCACCACTGTGTAGCGCAGCTATTAACGGAACGCTAGCGGATCAAACGCCTCGTTGGCATGATAAGCCCGCTGTAGGTTTAGTGCTCGCCGCAGGAGGATATCCAGCTGCATACGATAAAGGAATCGCAATATCTGGGTTAACCCTGTCTTCGAGCAAAGAAGAGAAAGTCTTTCACGCAGGTACCAGCTTAAAAGACGGTGAAGTTGTGACCTCGGGCGGTCGCGTTCTATGCGCAACAGCACTCGGAGATAGTGTTTCAGAAGCGGCAAGCAATGCTTACGCACTTGCTAAGACGATCAGTTGGGAAGGCATGTTTTATCGCGACGACATCGCATACCGTGCCATTGCTCGTGAAAAGCAACAGAGCTAATGGCAAATACTCAGTTATAGCAGTTAGCTATAGCTGAGTATAAATTTTCTCAATCAATGCATCCGTTTCATCCCAACCGATGCAGGCATCCGTAACCGACTGCCCATAATTCATTGTGTCACTAATATTCTGACGACCTTCGACTAAATGGCTCTCGAGCATAAGGCCTTTAATCACATCACACCCTGCAGTTTTTTGAGCAAGAATATTTTCAACTACTTTCGATTGAAGTGCGTGATCCTTGCCGGAGTTTTCATGACTACAATCGACCAATACACTTGGTATTAAACCAGCCTCAGTCATCATTTTCTTCGCCTGGGCTAAATGCACCGCATCATAGTTTGGCCCGTGTTTTCCGCCACGCAGTACCAATTGACCATACGGATTACCGACCGAACGCATACGATTAATTTGTCCATCTTGGCACATCGAGAAGAAACTATGAGGGTTAGCCGCCGAAATTAATGCATTAATGGCAACATCTAATCCTCCATCGGTACCATTCTTAAACCCGACTGAACACGGTAAAGCACTCGCCATTTCTCTATGTGTTTGAGACTCAGTTGTTCGAGCGCCAATTGCTACCCATGAAATCAAATCATCCAAGTAAGGCATCGCTAGAGGATTTAAGGCTTCAGTCGCCAGAGGCACACCAAGCTCAACCAAGCGTAACAACAAACTTCTGCTTGCCTCTAAACCTGCGCCTAAGTCATCGGAGCCATCCATATCTGGATCGTACAACATCCCTTTCCAACCAACACTTGTTCGTGGTTTTTCAAGATAGGCACGCATAACGATAAGTAGCTTATCGCTGAACTTTTCGTTTAATGCGACAAGACGCTCGGCATACTCAATTGCAGATTGATCACAATGCAATGAACATGGACCTGTTATCACTAACAAGCGATTATCTGCCCCTGTCACGATATCCTGCACCTGTTGACGTTGCTTAAAAATCTGATCAGACAACGCATCATTCAAAGGAAGACATTCCTTCAAAGCTTTTGGGCTGATTAAAGGGGTCAGTATCGCTACCGCTTCTTCATTGCTCGATTGGGCTTGAACTTGGCTCATTGTTGTTTTCCTTCTAAAAAAAAACCTCGGGGGGCTGCGCCTACCGAGGTTTCTTCTTCGGAGGCGCTTAGATGGCCTCCCTATAATGCTTAGTTAGCTGGGCACGACCATAGCTTGGTGATAACCAAAATAAAAGCTAAAGTGCCACGCAGCAGAAGATGCCGGATAAGTCATTCGGTTGTTTTGAGGTCGAGTTTGCTTCAAATTCATCTTCATAGTGGGATCAAACTTAACCTCGATTTCATGATTTGTAAACAGCCAGACCTTTATTTCCTGGATATCGGGCTTATATCGTGAACATTCGCGCACAAAAAAAGAGAACAGCATGTCAGATCTATACCAATCCGCCTTTCAACTCAGTAAAAAAGTCGCGCTCGAAGCAGGACAACTGATTAAACAATTACGCGAGGAAGGTTCTCTTGATCATCAATATAAAGATCAACATGAACTCGTGACCAATGCTGATCTTGCCGCGGATAAACTAATTGTTGAGCGCATTAAAGAAGTGTTTCCAGATCATCGTTTTTTGACTGAGGAAACCTGCACAGACAAATCACTCGGGCATGATTTAAGCAGTCCAATTTGGATCATCGACCCCATAGATGGAACCGTCAACTATGCCCACGGACAGCAGATGGTCGCAGTCAGTATTGCATTTGCTTGCGATGGAGATGTGCAATGCGGGGTCGTATACAACCCGTTCCTAGATGAAATGTTTTGCGGATTAAAGGGTGCCGGCGCAACTCTCAACGAAGAGGCTATAAGCATAAGTGGCCAACAAAATTTTCGTAAAGCAGTCTTTGCAACGGGCTTCCCCTATGACAAAAGCACGCTTCCTCCGATACTCGAACGCGTGACCATTATGCTCGAAAAATGCCAAGACTTACGTCGTTTAGGCAGTGCTGCCTTAGATATTTGTTGGGTTGCGTGCGGCCGCCATGATTTTTACTTTGAATCTTTAAGCCCATGGGACTTTGCCGCGGCACGTGTCATTGCTATAGAAGCAGGCGCACGTTGCGGCCATTTCAGTGAAGTTCCAGCTCATATTCCTGCGGCCATTTATGATCAGAACTTATTGATAAGTTCGCCCGCACTCTTCGATCAAGCACGAGCGCTTCTCGCCCCAACAACCTAAATTATGGCTATTGAAATAAGCCACTCGCTAAGATCGGCCAATGACTCACCCAATGCGCCGTTGGCTTAACTTTGAACTCACTACGAACAAATTGGTGAACGCGCCCTTCAACATTGACCAACAACAAGTTTGCGCTAGCCGCTGAACTAAGACGTCTGGTCAAACCCTCTTGGGCCTCACCTTCTTTGATAATTTGCTTGAGTTCTGTTTCTAAGCGTTGAAAAAACTGCTCGGCGCGATTCCGAACTTTTTCGTTCTCTCCCGCTAATGCATCACCAGCAAGAATGCGACACATTCCTTGATTCTTTTCAGCAAAAGCAAGCACCAAAGTTAGTATCTTCTGCAGCTTGTCTAAACAGCCTTGCCCCTCAGCCTTAATACGCGTCACACGGCTAAACACAGTCTCTTCGATAAACTCAATAAGGCCTTCATACATTTTCGCCTTACTCGGGAAGTGCCTGTAAAGCGCAGCCTCGGTAACCCCGACTTCAACCGCGAGCTTTGCAGTGGTGATACGCTCCCCTAAATTGTCCTCAAGCATACTGGCTAGTACTTGAAGGATTTGCTCTTTTCTACTCACTTTTTGTTTTTTTTCCGGGGCCATTGTGGCTATCTACCCTCGTTATTTTAATTAAACTCAACCTTAAATTAGGCCTTCAAGAGGGGAAGATGCAGAAGCGTATAGTTTACGAGGCATCCGACCCGCTAAGTATGCAGCGCGACCACTTTCAACCGCCAATTTCATTGCGTGCGCCATCATCACAGGATCTTTAGCTGCTGCAATGGCAGTATTCATCAACACGCCATCACAACCAAGTTCCATCGCTATCGCTGCATCCGAAGCCGTACCAACGCCCGCATCAACTAAAATGGGCACATTCGCATTCTCAAGAATCATATGAATATTGTGCGGATTGCGAATCCCGAGCCCACTACCAATGGGGGCACCTAGTGGCATCACCGCCACACAACCAATCTCTTCTAGCTCTTTAGCGATCAAAGGATCATCTGTTGTGTAGACCATGACCTTAAAGCCATCTTTGACCAAGGTCTTTGCCGCCGACAATGTTTCGACCACATTTGGGTAAAGCGTCTTCTGATCGCCAAGCACCTCAAGCTTCACTAGATCATGTCCATCAAGAAGCTCA
>NZ_LWFI01000156.1:0-2729 GCF_001635735.1 Oleiphilus sp. HI0067 | reverse complement strand
AACTCACTTACGGAATCGACAAGCATGCCTTGCTCGAATCTTTCTTTGAAGGCGAGTTCACTTCAGCGAGAAACACTCCCGAAGACAGCAAATGAGCTCTCACACTAACGATCTCGATACTACAGGTCCGGGCGTAAGAAAGGCTTCACCCAAGGTTTGTTTTGTTCAATCTCTTCGAGGGTTAGACCGGTTAACTCATACGGCAACACCAACCAGTCTTGCGTTTTATGGAGAAAGTAGTCTGGCTTCCGGCCAGTCTCAGATAAGCCCTCTTTGAAATATGGCATCGCAATACGTGTATCGTCAGGCATGTTGCGTTTAGCTTTACTTGATAAACGCTGAATGACCGCATCGATATGGCGCCCAGTACTGAACACATCATCGACAATCAACAGTTTGTCGTCGTAATTCATATTCTCAAGCAGATATTGAATACCATGAACACGAATACCCTGATTGCCCTCTAACTCTTCAAAGTATTGTTCCATGCCGCGGTATGACGTTCGAATAGCGATATGATCTGTTTCTACCCCCAGCGTTTGTAGACACTCTTGCACATAAATACCTACTGTCGACCCGCCACGCCAAATACCGACAATAAAGTCTGGACGAAAACCACTTTCATATATTTTGACCGCCAAACGATAGCTATCTTCCACCAACGACTGCTCTTCGACATATCGTTTTTTCGCTTGCTTCTGCTGTTCTAGCCCGGCCATTTTACCCATCCTATTTATACTCGATATACGATACTCAGCTTGCAAAATGTTTTTGAAAAAGTAAATAATCAAGCCACTTATACTGAGCATACTGGGATTCAATCGGTGACTCTTAAAACCTACATTGGCGCACAACAATTACTAGAAGATTCGTTCCGTTTAGGCACGCAAATTCTAGACTCAGGCTTCAAACCAAGCATTATTATTGCACTATGGCGAGGCGGAACACCGATTGGGACAGCAGTACAAGAGCTGCTTGAGTATCACGGAATTGAAACAGATCATATCGCCATTCGAACCTCTTCCTACGCAGCTGCCATTGATGGTCGCTCAAATGAGATTCGCATTCACGGCATGAGCTATCTCATCAAACACGTGAAACATACGGACCGCTTATTAATCGTCGATGACGTATTTGATACAGGGCATACCATTAAAGCGGTAATTGAACATCTTGAAACTCACGCCAGAAGAAATACGCCGCAAGAAATAAAAGTGGCCGTACCGTATTACAAGCCTACACGTAATCAAACTGATATTGTGCCAGATTACTTTTTACATAAAACCGAAGAATGGCTTAAATATCCGCACTCGCTTGAAGGTTTGAGTCATGAAGAAATAGCCGAAAACAGGCCAGAGCTATACGAGATAATTAAGCCTCACCTCAAAAAGTAATTCACTCATCTAGCTCAAAGGCATAATTGACCTGATCACTGCTGAAACCGCGACTATATAAGTAGCGTTGCTGCTTCGCTTTTTGCTTTAAGTCAAAAGCGCGATCCCAATCACCAAACTTACGCTGTCGCGTATGCTTGGCGAGTTCAAACCAATCTGTATCATCACGTTCAAACGCAAGCATCACAGCTTCAGAATCGACTTTTTGCACTGCGAGCTCTTGCCTCACCCGCGCCGCACCGTAGCCCTTTATAACACGTGATCGCAGCAACATATCCGCATAACGTTGCTCACATAAGTAGCCTGCTTCGATCATTTGCTCGATCACATCATCAACGAGGACTTGTTCGTCCTCATCTAAATTCCGTAAGAGCTTATCTCTCAACTCGTGAATTGCATATTCACGCCTCGCTAACAAATCAACGGCTTTGTTTTTTAGTTTTTGCAGCAGCTCAGCTTGCTCACTCATACACACTCATCACACTTTATGCATCACCTAACAACAAGCGTCGAATAAACACTTCTTTGCTAGCAATTTCAAGGTTAAACTACTCCGATTACTTTTTGCTCAACAAGAACAAAAATATCATCTAACAACAAAGACTACCGTGGCAGGCAACTGCTACGTTCCAAGAATACAGGCACGACATGGCTAATTTCTTATCCAAGCTTTTTAAACCAAAATGGCAAAACAAATCTGCCGAAGTTCGATTAGAAGCTCTGCAGCAACTTGATCCAAATAACAATGAGCAACGTGAGATTATCGAATCTCTGCTCTTAAATGATGAAAACCCTTCTGTAAGACAAGCAGCACTGAGTAAAACAAGCGATCCAGCGCGCGTTATTGTACTCTACGCGAAGTTAAACAATGCGGACAAACCCGCTGCGGTTGAACATTTAACAAAGCTCAGTGAATCTTTAGGCCTTAGCCTATTTGACCTCATCGAAGACAAAACCTTTTTGGCGCAAATTATAATCGCCACTGAATCTCCAGATGAATTCCTAAATAGCCTTGCACGCATTCAAGATGAGGAGGCGCTCATCCTCATCGCACAACAAGCGAAGCTAAGTCGACTAAGACAAGCTGCCACCGAGCTAATCGAATCTGAAGAATGCCTTGATAAAGTTATTGAAACAGCGCGATCAAAAGACAAAAAAGTCTTTCAAATTGCAAAGAGTAAATTAAGCCATATTCGTGAACACAAAAAACAAGTCGAACAACAAAAGCTTCAACTCTCTGGTTTACTCGCGAATCTCAAAGAACTCGCAAACACAGACGACACTAACCTCTACTCCGCAAAGTTAGACAGTTTGAAACAACGCTGTAACGCGCTT
>NZ_LWFI01000155.1:0-1067 GCF_001635735.1 Oleiphilus sp. HI0067 | reverse complement strand
TCAAAGCTATTAATTGAGCGGACGAGCTCATACAACTTAAGCCACTATGTAGAAATACAAAAAAATGCGCCAACACCCAAAGTAGTGATTGATAGTGCTTTGCTATTCTCTGAAGGGGCGAGTGCATTGAATCGCTCTGCAAGCACAGCATTCCAAGATTTGTTTGCCGATTGGAATTCGGATCAGAACGTCGAGGTGTTTGTTCTAATGAGGAAGAATGTTCAAAACGAATACGTGCATAATCAAATGCATCGCTCCCTAGAGAAGGAGCGCGCAAACGCTATAAACGCGTACCTCTCTGAGCTAAACGTAAACGCACGCGTTTCGTTTGAAGGTATATCCGCGCAGCAAGCCGGCGCTCGCTAGAAAGATAAATAGACAGATAGGAAATATTCAGACACAAAAAAAAGGAGGCTTAGGCCTCCTTTTTCGTTTTGACTACAGATTAAGCTGCAGCTTCTGCTTTCTTAGCAGGCGCTTTTTTCGCTGCCGCTTTCTTAGCAGGTGCTTTCTTAGCAGCAGGCTTTTTAGCCGCTGGTTTCTTAGCAACTGGAGCTTCTTTTTCAAACTTAGCAATCAAATCTGCTGCGAATGAACCAACAGTTTTGTTTACTTCACGCGCTTTGTCAGAAGCGATTGCCAAGTACTCATCGTGCTTAGTCTTAACGGTTTCTACGTTGTAGTACTTCTCAGCATAACCGAAAGACGCACCAGCAAGAGCCTTGTATTGACCTTCAACTGCGTCGATTGCTTTTGCTACAACTTCTTGAGCTTGTTCTTGGTAGTTTTTGATATTCGCCATGATATTTTCCTCGCTTATTAAGCATCCCTAGATTTCGTAATAACAAGGCAGTCTCGTTTTTTCGAGCAACTCCCTAAGTTGAAGACAGAGTAACAAGCAGGTTTAGAATAATCATACTAAGTTTTAGATTATTCTCTTACCATTCAAAAAGAACCCATTTAGGCACTAACATTTGTGAGCGTTCTTCACGAATCCAGCCCTCGCCATCGGCAGGAACTAAGTAATACTCAGAGCCAACTTTTGGCACGACTTTGATCTCTTTTAA
>NZ_LWFI01000154.1:0-829 GCF_001635735.1 Oleiphilus sp. HI0067 | reverse complement strand
TTAACTGCGCGATAAGTATATCGGCAGCGGTAAATTGTCGTACAAGATTACTTTCTAAATTTGTAAGACGCTCCTCAAGCTTTGCACGCGATAACGCAATGCTATCAAGCTCAGAATTTAAACGTTCATTCTTGGCGGTTATCGTACCATCTACGGACAAAAAGTTGTTAATAAGGTCAACTAACTTTTCACCTACACCTTCGATATAGCTAACAGATCCTCGGCTACCTGTCGCACCACCTTGGATTTCTACCAAGAGCCCCGCCACATCAGTGCCTGATGCGCCCGACAGAACCTGTCCGGTACCGGTCGCAGCAACACCATTGATTGTGCCTTCGACATCTAATCCAGCCGTACCAGCAACAGCATCTATGCCAAGCGTAGTTAAGGTCGTTGCATCAACACCAAGGAATTGAACTTGGGAATTGCTACCATAGCTATCAGAGGTAAACGTAAGCTGATTAGAACCATCTAGCGCGACAACAAGGCTTACGCCAGCATTGGATAAGCTTTGATCCGCATTGATCTGAGATTGAATTTCTGCAACCAAGTCTGCTTGATTATAAGTACCTGCTGTTAAGGTAATTGTCGCTGAACTATTACCATCGATACTCAACGTAAACGTATCATTATCGCCATCGATCACCGTACTGGCGGCCAATGCACTTGCACCTGTAAACGCACCCTTCGTTGAGAGTTGCGTCACATTTATATCGTAGCTACCTGGCTTTGTATCAGACCCTGCTCTCAAAAACTCAATTTGCCCATCGGTCGTACGGCCCTGCTTAGAAAATACCGCCGCAACAGACTCTGGGCTCGACTCTAATTT
>NZ_LWFI01000153.1:0-1097 GCF_001635735.1 Oleiphilus sp. HI0067 | reverse complement strand
TGCATCAATGTGTATGATTTTTCTCATTTGCGATAGTGTAATCTATAAGGCGAAATCATTATCGCCTATGGACTGTTTTTAATTTAGGGAATTGTGGTCTTATGGATCGTTACAAGGTTGATACGGTCGTTATTGGCGCAGGTGTTGTGGGCTTGGCCGTCGCGTGGGCGCTTGCAAAACTTGGGCGTGAAGTTTGGATTTTAGAAAAAGAGTCTAGCTTCGGGCAGGGCACATCATCGAGAAACAGTGAGGTTATACATGCTGGAATCTATTATACAAAAGATAGTTTAAAGGCTCGATTGTGCGTCCAAGGTAAGCATTCGCTTTATCGTTATTTAGATGATAGAGATCTGCCTTATAAGCGCTGCGGCAAATTAATTGTTGCTACTAATGATGCTCAGGTTGATGAAATAAATAACATTATCCAGCGAGCAAATGGAAATGGCGTTGAAGACCTTGAGATGCTTTCAGTATCTGCACTTCAAAAGCTTGAGCCGGCGTTGTCGGCAAAGGCAGCGATTTTATCCCCATCAACTGGCATAGTAGATAGCCATTCATTTATGCACAGTATGTTGGGAGATGCAGAGCGCGACGGGGCGCAGTTAGTTACTAATTGCCAGGTTGAGATTTGTGAAGCTTCTGACAATAAATATCTGCTGAATCTAGTAGGTCACGATTGCTTGCTAGAGGCCGTCAACATCGTTAATGCCGCTGGTTTGTATGCTCCTCATTTAGCTGAAGACATTTTTCACGCCTATGCTCAATGTGGGTATGATTTTCAAGGCGAGTATGCCAAAGGCAGTTATTTTACATACGATGGCCGAACTCCTTTCAATCGTCTCATTTATCCCGTGCCTGAAGATGGTGGGCTTGGTGTTCATCTAACGCTGGATTTAGCTGGCAGTGCGCGATTTGGACCGGATGTCGAATGGAAAGGTGGACTAGGTGAGCGAGAGTTAATTGATTTTGACTACGCGGTTGATCCGTCGAGACGTAGTTTCTTTGCCTCGAGCATTCGGTCGTATTGGCCTGAGGTTGACGAAAGTCGTCTGCAGGCGGGCTATGCCGGTTTGAGGCCGAAACTAAAAATTAATGGC
>NZ_LWFI01000152.1:0-1020 GCF_001635735.1 Oleiphilus sp. HI0067 | reverse complement strand
TCGAAAATATGGCTCGTATGAAGTTTCAATTTATGCCTAAGCAATTATGCATAGCGAGGGCTCTAGGAATACAAAGATGAAAGACGCAGCAGCAAACATCACATATCTAAAAGACTATCAAAAACCGAACTTCCTCGTAGAGAGTATTTCTTTGAGCTTTAAGCTATTCGAGGACGGCGCTGAAGTAACGAATCTTATGCACGTTGTTAAAGATTTGGATTCCGAGTCGACAGAGTTGGCGTTGGACGGCGAAGAATTAGAATTGCGCTCGGTCAGTATTGATGGAGCTCTATTAAATAGTGATCGTTACTTGGTGACAGAGTCCGGTCTAAGCATCTCAGATATGCCGGCAGACTGTCAGTTAGAAATCGTGACGTGGATTAAGCCTCAAGAGAACAAGCGATTAGAAGGACTCTACAAGTCATCGACAATGTTCTGTACCCAATGTGAAGCCGAGGGTTTTCGACGCATTACTTACTATCTCGACCGTCCTGATGTCTTAACGATCTTTACGACAAGAATCGAGGCAGATAAATCCTTGTATCCAAATTTGCTATCGAATGGCAATTTGATTGAATCAGGCGAATTGGATGGAGGACGTCATTTTGCGGTTTGGAATGACCCCTTCCCGAAGCCGTGTTATTTGTTTGCACTCGTAGCGGGTAATTTGCATTGTCAAAAAGATACCTTCACGACAATGAGTGGTCGAGAGGTGCGTCTCGAAATTTTTGTCGAACACAAAAACTCAACTAAGTGTGATTATGCCCTTGATGCTTTGAAACGCTCTATGAAGTGGGATGAAGAGGTCTATGGTCGTGAGTATGACCTCGATATTTTCATGATTGTCGCGGTCGATGACTTCAATATGGGGGCCATGGAAAACAAGGGCTTGAACATTTTTAATTCTTCTTGTGTTCTAGCAAAACCCGATACCACGACAGATGCTTCATATCAGCGTATTGAAGCGATCGTTGCGCATGAGTATTTCCATAATTGGTCGGGTAACCGGGTCACGTGTCG
>NZ_LWFI01000151.1:0-1517 GCF_001635735.1 Oleiphilus sp. HI0067 | reverse complement strand
GCAAGCTTGCTTGTATCAACTTCGACCCACTCAACTGGCGCACGGTTGCCCGCCAATTCAACTGCGTTTTTAACACGCAATTGGTTCTTTGCTTTTTCACGAACAGAGATAGTATCGCCCGCTTTCACTTGATATGAAGCAATGTTTACAACATTGTCATTTACAAGGATCGCTTTGTGCGAAACTAACTGACGTGCTTCTGCACGAGTAGATCCAAAACCCATACGGTATACAACATTGTCTAGGCGTTGTTCTAAAAGCTGAAGCAAGTTCTCACCAGTCGCACCCTTACGGCGCGCTGCTTCTTTGTAATAGCCACGGAACTGCTTCTCTAATACGCCGTATAAACGACGAACTTTCTGTTTCTCACGGAGCTGAGTACCGTACTCAGACAAACGACCACGACGAGCGCCGTGCATGCCTGGTGCAGTTTCAAGATTACATTTTTGGTCTAGTGCCTTAGCACCGCTCTTCAAAAACAGATCTGTCCCTTCACGACGAGACAGTTTACATTTTGGTCCAATATAACGAGCCATTTATCTGTTCTCCCCTAAACGCGACGTTTCTTCGATGGACGACAGCCGTTGTGTGGAATCGGCGTTACGTCAGTGATGTTTGTGATTTTGTAACCACAAGCGTTTAGTGCTCGAACAGCGGACTCGCGTCCTGGCCCAGGCCCTTTAACCATAACTTCTAGGTTTTTGAGGCCGTATTCAGCAGCCGCGTTACCGGCTCTTTCAGCTGCTACCTGCGCAGCAAAAGGTGTGCTCTTACGTGAACCACGGAATCCAGAACCACCTGCAGTTGCCCATGAAAGAGCGTTACCTTGGCGATCTGTAATGGTCACGATAGTGTTGTTGAATGAAGCGTGGATATGCGCCATTCCGTCAACAACAGTCTTTTTCACCTTTTTACGGGTACGTGTACCTGGCTTTGCCATTACTGTTTCCTACTTATTTACGAATTGGTTTGCGTGGACCCTTACGAGTGCGAGCGTTAGTCTTACTACGCTGACCACGCACAGGCAAACTGTGGCGGTGGCGAAGACCACGGAAGCAACCAAGATCCTTCAAACGTTTAATGTTCATTTGTACTTCACGGCGCAAATCACCTTCAACGGTCAGTTTAGTGACCTCAGTACGAAGCGAATCCAACTGTTCTTCAGTTAGCGAGCTAACTTTAGCTGTTGGAGTAACGCCTGTTGCGTCGCAAAGTTTGTATGCTGTCGTTCTACCTACACCATAAATGTACGTCAGTGAAATCACTGCGTGCTTATTGTCAGGTATGTTGACACCGGCTATACGTGCCATTCATCTAACTCCGCTTAATTCAATGACCTTAGGGATTTCCCTTGGCCATATTTGTTACCGTCATTAAAAAGGGCGCGAATCATATACCTTGATCAAAAATAAATCAAGGGAATGTCACGCCCTTTTACAAGCCTGGTTTAACCCTGGCGTTGCTTATGACGAGGTTCTGAGCAAATGACTCGAACTGAGCCATTGCGACGAATAATT
>NZ_LWFI01000150.1:0-1105 GCF_001635735.1 Oleiphilus sp. HI0067 | reverse complement strand
CGCAGTGCACTCGAAATCGCATCATTGGTATGAAGCGTGGACAATACTAGGTGTCCCGTCATCGCCGACCTTAAGCCGATATCGACGGTCTCTTCATCCCGCATTTCACCGACTAAAAGCACGTCTGGGTCATGACGAAGACTCGCTCTCGCAACAGAGGCAAAATCTAATCCTATTTTGGGGTTCACCTGAATTTGCGTAAGTCGGCTCATCCGGTACTCAATAGGGTCTTCTACAGTCACTATTTTGAGCTCAGGTTTATTTAAAAACTTCAGAGCCCCATAGAGCGTTGTGGTTTTTCCGCTACCGGTTGGCCCAGTTACCAGAATCATGCCATGCGGTTGTGCCAGAGCTTGTTTGAATCGCACTTCAATCTCAGGAGGCATACCTGTGTCAGACAGATTCAGAACTTGCTGGCTTTGATCTAAGAGACGCAATACAGCGGTTTCACCAAACTGTGTCGGAAGTGTCGCAAGACGCACGTCAATCGAACGTCCATTAACGAGAATATTGAAACGCCCGTCTTGAGGCAGACGCTTTTCAGATATATTTAAGCCGCACATTAACTTAAGTCGAAGCACTAGCGCCGCTCCAACTCTTGTTTCACGCATCACTGTTTCACTGAGCACACCATCTACACGACGGCGAATACGGATCACGGTTTCTTCTGGCTCTATATGGACATCCGAAGCACGCGCTAATACTGCATCTTCAAAAATAGTTTGCAGCAAACGAACAACGGGCGCATCACTATCGTCAACATCGGCTTGGCTCAATTGCGCGATATCAAAAACCTGCGCGGATAACTCCGAATCTAACTCGGTAGCGATGGTTGAGATCTCTTCGTTCTGCTTGTAGACCTCATCGAACGCAACAAGTAACTGAGACTCGCGAATTACCGCCACTTCAACATCGTGACCAAGCTTTTTGGCTATCTCATCAACTGCGGCTAAATCCATAGGATCAGCCATTCCGATTAGACTTGTACGCCCATTATCAGATAAAACAATCGCGCGTAATCGTCTCGCCATCGTTTCAGGCAGCTGCATGCTTAACTCGAGATTCATTCCTTGCTGATTAAGATCAACAAACTGGAGCTTAAGCT
>NZ_LWFI01000149.1:0-1006 GCF_001635735.1 Oleiphilus sp. HI0067 | reverse complement strand
TTTTTTATATCCATATCACTTACCAATTAAAAAGTTCTTTATTGTTATGAGGTCCAAATATCGTTCGCCATTAAGCCAAAAACGTGGGCCTTGCATGGCCGGAGCAAAAGGATCCATTAGCGAATAGCTTATGCCGATCAATATCACATATGCAACAACGATAAACAAAAGCGTGATGGCTAGCATAGTCGTTAAAATCGTACTTCGGGACGAACCTTGAGTCGAGGTTTTTAATGACATAATTCGCAAGTCACTTTGACGGGAAATAGACCCTAAATAAAGCCCGAGAAACAAACCCCAAAATACAAATAACAGGCACTGAGCCATTGGCATAACGATCACACCAGAAACCAATGAAAGCATCAAAGCGCCTAAAAAAGACATAAAGGCAATATCAATCAGCTCAACCGCTCTATTCGCCTTCAATCGTCCTCGATACAACGACAAGGTCCAAAGCACTATGCCAATCATCGCAACTGTAGCAACTCCGCCCCATTCAACTAACAATTCCAAAATTGAATTATGCGGGTGGCTGAGCATTATCAATTTAACCGGTGCTTCGAATAAACCCGGCCCGATACCAACAAGTAAGTGCATCAAACTAAGCTGATCGATAGTCGCCAACCATAGAGGTATGCGACCACCATCGTTTACTGTAATTAATTGTTTTGCCGACTCATCAAAACTCGACATATACAAAAGAACGCACATTAAAGCGTAAGCAGCTACAGACACCAACAACCCTTTTACCGCCATGCGCTTATCAAAAAATGCGATAAACAATAGGGTAAGCGCCCACACCAAACTAATCCCTAATCCGCCGCCCAAGTACATCAATAGCAAATTGCCGAATAGCATTAGCAAAGCAAGCCGTCCGAAACGCTCACTCCATGAGAAAAATAATAAAGCCGGCAGTACAAACACCTGAACCTGATTAAAGAAGCGAATATTATCGAAACCAAAATAAACAACCGATGGAACGATCTTACCGCCATCGCTAGCAGCA
>NZ_LWFI01000148.1:0-891 GCF_001635735.1 Oleiphilus sp. HI0067 | reverse complement strand
TGGAGACGACCTAATAGACACCGTCGGCATCACTGCGCAATTTTGGTTTAGTGGTCGCCTAATCAATAACATCTTCGATTACTAATTCTAGTGATCGAACTCTCAAGCGCTAACTGATTGTTGGCGCTTGAAATTCAAAACCTTGCTTTTCTAACAACTTCGAGAAGTGAATTAACTGATTTTCGCTATGATGTGATGCTGCGATTGACACACCAATCGGCAGGCCGTATTTCTCGTCGATTCCTGATGGCAAACTCATCACTGGATTGCCCAACAAGTTATAAAACATCACAAAACCAAAGCAATAATCTGTGTAGTTATAACTCTGGCCATCGAATTCTATATTGTTGTGTTTGTGATTGTGCTCGAACGCTGGACCTATGCTGGTTGGCGATAAGATAAAGTCATAATCATTAAAGTAGCGAGAAAACTCAGCAATGCATTCTTTTTGCTCCAGCAAGGCTTTTGAATACTCTCGGAAGTTCATGCTTAGGCCTTTTTTAAGCTCTTGTTTGGCATCAAAGCTAGATTTCTTAAGATCTTTTCCGAATTTAAATTGAAGGATCTTTCTTACTGGCCATGCAAAGTCTTGGGAACAAACGAAACCAAATAACTTGACCCAAGTCTTCAGCGTTTTGTCGGCTAATTGCTCATCAATGCGAATTTTGCTTACTTGCGCGCCTTGATCTTCTAAGCATTTTACGACACGCTGAAGCCCTCGCTGAGTAGGGGCGGAGCATTGAACTCCAGCCAATTCATCGTAATAAGCGATTTTATAATTCGCGAGCTTGTTGTGAATCGGTGTGGATGTCTGAATGTCTAGGTATTGTTGGTATTCAGGTAAGGGTTGATAACAGACCTTATAAATTTGCTCAATGTCGCTAGCGCTTC
>NZ_LWFI01000147.1:0-9887 GCF_001635735.1 Oleiphilus sp. HI0067 | reverse complement strand
GGAGGAGGAAATTCAATCATAGAAAGGCATGGTTGAGAAAAAGCTCGCCAACAAACTCAGATTTTTATAGATACAGAGTGAAGCCGCTGAATTGCGCGGTGTAATTGCAAAAAACTGAGGCGCAACAAGCAGAAATACAGGTCAAGATTGGCGAGGTGAAGCCAGAGAAGCTTCAAGCCAAACAACGTTTTCAAGAGCAAACAGCCACTGAATTGCGCGATATCAAATTTAGTTTAAAAGATGTACGCGAGCAGCTGGCAACGTCAAGCAATGTGCTTCAACGGATTGATATTCGTGCGCCGGTTGATGGAGCTGTAACCGGCTTAAACGTACATATGGTTGGCACAGTTGTTCGGGGAGGAGATCTCATCATGGAGATCGTCCCTGCGATGGATACTTTAATTGTTGAATCTCGTGTTTCGCCCACTGATGTAGACAAAGTCTATAAAGGCCTTGATGCTAGGATGAGAGTCGCGTCATTTAAACAACATGAATTTCCACAGTTGAGCGGAACGGTTGAGTCAATTTCGGCTTATGTCTTTGAAGATGAAAGACAACAAACGCAATATTACAGTGCACGTATTGCGCTAAATGGTTTTGTTGCAGACGACGATATGCTCCCATTTGATGATGACGGGAACCTTCTATCCATTCACCCTGGCATGCCAACAGAAGTAATGATTATTACTGGCTTAAGTGCACCTGCTCAGTACTTATTAGAACCATTGATTAATTCGTTTAACAGGGCCTGGAGAGATTCGTAGTTTGGGTTGTGTGGTTCAGCGCTATTATTTTAAAAACGGAGCCTCATGCTCCGTTTCTTTTATTTCATGTTGTAAATAGTTGCTGAATTGATCAGCTAGTCATACACTTCTCATACCTGTCGGGGAGCTTCCAGTGGTTAGGGAGCTGAGACTGCTAGCTATGCGCTGTATCCACAGTAAAAGCAGGACCCGTTGAACCTGATTTGGTTAATACCAGCGTAGGGAACAGTTTGCTCGTTTTGTAACGTTTGAGTCGTTATCAGCAGATTGCTCCCTAACAATTACCTTGGAGCATACATGAGCAACACGCCACAGCAGCCAGCTAAAAACGCAAAGATCACCGACGCAAATATCTCCAAAACAGCATCGGTCGATGAACTTTCTATGACGCCATTTCCTGCGTCGAAAAAAATCTACGTAAAAGGTAGTCGCGACGACATTCAAGTGGCTATGCGCGAAATTGAACTAAGTCCAACCAAGCTGCAAGACGGCAAGGAAGAACATAACCCTCCAGTTCGTGTCTACGACACCTCAGGCCCATATACAGATCCAAATAAAGACATCGACGTGCGTTTAGGCTTAAGTCCAATGCGTGAAAAATGGATTCTAGAGCGCAGCGACACCGAATTGCTTGAAGGCTTCAGTTCTGAGTACGCAAACATTCGCGAGAAGAACATAGCGCTCGAGGGTTTGCGTTTTGAGTACAAGCCAAAGCCACGTAAAGCGCGTGAAGGCAAGAATGTCACGCAACTTCATTACGCGCGTCAGGGCATTATTACGCCTGAAATGGAATACATCGCAATCCGCGAAAATCTAGCGCTCAGCGAAGCTGAGCTTGAAAAAGCGGTATCGGAACAACATCCGGGTCAAAGCTTCGGTGCATCGATTCCTAAGATTATTACTCCTGAATTCGTACGTGATGAAGTTGCTCGAGGCCGCGCGGTAATTCCGAATAATATCAACCACCCTGAATCTGAACCAATGATTATTGGTCGTAATTTCCGCACCAAAGTAAACGCAAACATTGGTAATTCGGCAGTGACATCTTCTATTCAGGAAGAAGTTGAAAAGACGGTATGGGCGACACGCTGGGGTGCCGATACTGTTATGGATTTGAGTACGGGGGACAACATCCACGAAACACGTGAATGGATTATCCGAAATTCATCAGTGCCGATCGGTACCGTACCGATTTATCAAGCATTAGAAAAATGTGGTGGTGTTGCCGAAGATTTAACGTGGGAATTATTCCGAGACACACTGATCGAACAAGCTGAGCAGGGCGTTGATTATTTTACGATCCATGCCGGCGTATTGCTTCGTTATGTTCCGATGACTGCAAAACGCGTAACGGGAATCGTTAGTCGCGGTGGTTCGATTATGGCGAAGTGGTGTTTGGCTCATCATAAAGAAAACTTCCTCTATACCCATTTCGAGGAAATTTGCGCAATCATGAAAGCCTATGATGTTTGTTTCTCATTAGGCGATGGCTTACGTCCGGGGTCAATTGCCGATGCAAATGATGAAGCCCAGTTCTCTGAACTTCGTACCTTGGGCGAATTAACAAAGATTGCATGGAAACACGACGTTCAAACCTTTATTGAAGGCCCCGGACACGTGCCAATGCATATGATTAAAGAAAACATGGAAGAACAATTGGAGCACTGTGGTGAAGCGCCTTTCTATACTTTGGGGCCACTGACGACTGACATCGCTCCAGGATATGATCATTTCACTTCTGGTATAGGTGCAGCGCTTATTGGTTGGTATGGATGTGCAATGCTGTGTTACGTGACGCCAAAAGAACACTTGGGCTTACCTAATAAAGACGATGTAAAACAAGGCTTGATTACTTACAAGATCTCGGCGCACGCCGCAGATCTCGCGAAAGGTCATCCCGGCGCACAGATTCATGATAACGCGATGAGTAAAGCGCGATTTGAGTTCAGATGGGAAGATCAGTTCAATCTCGCGTTAGATCCGGATACGGCACGTGCATATCATGACGAAACGCTTCCTAAGGATTCAGCGAAAGTTGCGCATTTCTGTTCAATGTGTGGGCCAAAATTCTGCTCTATGAAGATTTCACAAGACGTTCGAGATTATGCTGCGGAACAAGAACTGGCTAAGGCAGCTGATGTTGGGATGCAGGAAATGTCCGAGAAGTTCAAACAAGATGGCAGTGAAATCTATCACGAGGTGTAAGACTTACTATTAGATTTTGGTGGTACTGAAGGAGGTCGATCTTTTAAAGTTCGGCCTTTTTATTGCGCGTACTAAGCAATAGGCGGGTATTTACTCCAAATCTTTGAGTTTCCATAAAAAAACTGCCATTTACTCTATCTATTTTTTTCTGAAAAGGTATACTTCGCGCGAATATCATTTCAAAGGTTTATTATGGATATTGCTCGTATTGATCTAAACTTATTGGTTCACTTGGATGTTCTACTACGCGAACAAAACGTTACCAAAGCAGCTAACCACTTAGGTATTACGCAGCCAGCGATGAGTAATGGTCTAAAACGTCTTCGAAATTTGTTTAACGACCCTTTGCTTGTTCGAACAAGTGATGGCATGGCTCCCACTGAACTCGCACTATCACTTAAACCGCAAGTGCGTGAAATTCTCTCTAAAGTCGAGCGCGTCGTACAGCCAGAACGTAGTTTTGATTTAGAAACTGAGCGTGTATTTAGAATCATGGCGAGTGACTACGCTGAATCCACGTTGATCCCTGATGTACTTAGTGAAGTCCGTAAGCTTGCGCCGCTAGTGACATTAGATGTTCTTACTCCAAGTGACGTTAGTTTCGAGGATGTTGAACAGGGCCGTGTTGATATGGCAATCAACCGTTTTGATACGCTTCCTCAGTCCTTCCATTCTAAAACCTTATGGAACGATAGCTTTTCATGCGTTTTGTCGCCAGAGAACCCCGTGCTTGAGGGCTTCAACCTAGAGTCTTACCAAGAAGCTTCGCACATCTGGGTTAGCAAGACAGGTTTTGGTGTTGGCGTCGGTGTAAATCCTCAAGATGTGCAGCGTTTGGGATGGGTGGATGAAGCATTAAACAAACTTGGCGGAAAACGAGATATACGGGTATTTACGCGCCATTATCAAGTTGCAATGCAGCTCGCACAACAGCCTGATTTGATCGCAACACTTCCGACGCGCGCAGCACAGTTAAAGAGCGAAAGTGCAAAAGTTGTCATTAAAGAGCCGCCATTCGACATTCCATCATTTGAGCTGAAGATGGCATGGAGTCCATTGCTACAGCACAATGCTGGTCACAAATGGTTAAGAAGTCTCATTTCTGAGGTAGCTGAAAAGCATCGATAAGAGCATATCAAACCTTGTTAAGCTTCTATTAAAAAAGGCCAGTTAAAACTGGCCTTTTTAGCATCTAAAACTTGTATTCTAGTCCTAGCCGAAATCTAAGTCGTTCTGAATCCTCAACGAGTGATGAGTTTTCTGTTTCTGCTAATACCTCTTCCCAGGCCGCATAAAAAACGCCTACGATATTCTGAGAATAAGGTTTTTTAATTACAATATCGAAACCAAGGTGGCCGCTATTTTCGCCTTCGAACTCCGGTCTAAATTCGTCAAACTGGCGCTGAGTCAAATCGGGTCTCGGATCTACCGCTCTGTTTTTTAACTCTTCAAATCCGTTTACGTTTTCAGACGCACTTATACCGTAGTAGTAATCATTGAAGGCAGAGCTAAAATAGTGAACGTAAATACTCGGCGTAAATGTTATTAAGTTGGGGTTGCCTGTGGGCCGTGCCAAGCGAACAATGTTATGCATGCCGCCATGTTTATCAGAAACATCTTTGTAATACTCCCAAGTTAAATCGCCAACTTGAGAGTAGTAGGTATACAAAAAACCAATCTCGAAAGCTCGGTCACGATTTTCAATACCGACAAAAATATCTTTGCTTGCATCGTTGATATCTTCTGTATCCAAGAAGTAATCGTTATACGAAGCGATCAGGGCGATTGAGATATTGTTATGACGAAAACCTGTCCATCCAACTACTTTATCTTTAATAAAAAAGTCGCCGAAATCTGCATCGATAAATGGATAGGGCTCTGTGTACCCATCTTGCCCCTGATATATGCCTGATTCGTATGTAACACCTAGGCCATAGGCATTTCGTTCGTCCGCATTAGCACTTAATGAGAGAAACCCTAAGCAAAAAAGGAGGGCATGAAATAAACTACGCTTCATCAATCGTCCAATATCGAAGTAAAACAGCGGGCTATTGTAACGATTGCTTACACAAAGGAATGAGAAACAAGGCTGTTTTTTCTATTTCAAAGATATTTTTGTAGCGCTAGCGTGTTAACTACTTATTTATTTGAGCAAACCAATGAGCAACGCGATCGTGAAGGATATCTGTATCTATTGGCTTAGTAATATAGTCCGACATACCCGCTTCTAGGCATTTTTCGCGATCACCATCGATAGCGTTCGCGGTCATCGCGATTATTGGTATATCTTTATAAGACTCTCCACATTCACCTTTTCTTATGTTTTGAGTTGTTTCATATCCATCCATCTCGGGCATTTGGCAATCCATGAAGATCATGCCATAGCTTGGTTCGTTGCTCATTTTCTCAAGCGCTTCAACACCATGATTCGCGACCTCAACACTTAAACCAAGCCCTTCAAGTAAGGTAACAGCCAATATTTGATTGATAGGATTATCTTCAACAAGCAAGACCTTTAAACCTCCGTAATCACGATGATCTTCTTTGCTGATATCGGGTTCACCTTCGCGTTCGTATGATTCTTCTGCCTGCATAGATATACTCATAAGCGCGTCATATAAATCATTATGCGTTGCAGGTTTTGGAAAATAACTATCGGCCCCAAGACTATTGATTTGATCGGCGCCCCTTAAATCAGCCAACTTAGTCAGCATACAAATGTGAGTATGATTGCTGTGCGAGCGGATTGACTCGATGAGACCCTTGGTTTCTTGACCGATAACATGATTACTCAGAAAGCAAATGTCGCCATCAAAGGATTTAATTCCGTCTTTAAGTTCATCTGAATTGAGTTTTTTAGACGAGACTCCCCATGTTGTGAGTTGTTTTTCGATAACGCTTGCCGTTCGTTCACACGAGTCAATGATTAGAGCATTGATGTCTGAGAACTGGCTGATATCAAACCTATTACTTCTTTCAATTTCGGCCTTGAATGCTAATGTAAAGACGCTTCCTTCACCCAGATCACTCTCAACAGTTATATCCCCGTCCATTAGCTCAGCGAGCTGTTTGCAAATAGTTAGTCCTAATCCTGTTCCGCCAAATTTACGTGTTGTAGATGTATCAACTTGAGAGAATGATTCGAAAATTGCGGAAATCCTGTCTTGCGGAATCCCCACGCCAGTATCAATAATTGATACATAAATGGTGTCATTGCCATCTTGGGCAGAGTTTGAGGCTTTAATCGTTACACTACCGTGCTCTGTAAACTTAATTGCATTGCCAATTAAGTTGATAAGAATTTGGCGAATTCGGCCGGGGTCACCTTTAATTTGATGTGCGTTCAGCTCGCTAGTATCGAGAATTAACTCTAAAGACTTATCTTCAGATACGCAGGCAATACTGCTGGAAACATCCGACAGTAGATTGACGATATCAAAAGCAACGTTTTCAAGAGTCAGCTTGCCGGCCTCTATTTTTGAGAAGTCTAATATATCATTGATCAACACTAACAAAGCATCAGCGCTGGATTTAGCAAGCTTCACGTGCTGTATTTGCTCCTTGGTCAGGCTGCTCGATTCAAGCAATCCCAACATGCCAAGAATTCCATTCATCGGCGTACGGATCTCGTGACTCATACTAGCGAGGAACTCAGATTTCAATTGGGCTGATTCTTCTGCTTTGAATTTGGCATCTTCCAAATATTGCTGTGTTTTTTCTTGATGTGTGACATCTTGTTGAAAACCCAGAACATGCGTCACAAGGTTGTCATGATTACGTATCGGCGTTAACGACAGCTGATTATGGAATTCCTCTCCCGATTTTTTATAGTTGATGATATTTACCGTGATTGGTTCAAAATTACGCAGCGCCGATTTTATCAAAGCCTTTTTGTGAGGCTGTGTGTTTTGACCTTGAAGAAAACCGCAATTTCTACCGATCACTTCGTTCGCAGCATAGCCAGTTTGTCTTTCAAAAGCCTTGTTTACATATGTAATCGGAAACCCTTGCTCTGTTGCATCAGAAATAATAATTGGTGTTTGGGCTTCATCAATCGCCTGATTTTTTATCGACAGCTCTTGCTTTAATTGCTCTGATTTCGTGATGTCCACACCTGTAATCACGATACCGATCACTTTATCAGAACGATCCTTGTATAGTGTTTTGTGCCAGCTGACTATCTTCGTGACATCACTTATTCGAAATGATTGGGTAATCGGTCGGCTCTGCTCGTCAGAACTAAGGAATTTACGTGGAAAAATATCTGATGGTCTATCAAGTCGGTTATCTTGATTTATTTCGCTATACAACTGATTAAACGAGTTGTTCGACATAAAATTGTTATAGTTGAGGTCAAACACAACCAGCATCTCATCAAGAGAGTCAATGACATCTTCTACTCGCTCTTTTATTTTTGTTGTCGTAAATAGTCCCTCAATTAGCTGATTAAACGCGTTGCGCAACTCGGTAATTTCTGAAGATTCATTCTCACTTTCAGTGAGTAGCTTAAAGTCATCTTCATGACGAGATTCTACGATTTTACTTTTCAAGAGATTAATAATGTCGCTCGCTGTTGTGCTTGCTAGCCCAATTGCGTTTACAAGTGCAATGACAACGAGCGCAAAGATGCCAAGCATAAGGCCAACAACCCAAGCCGCATCTTTATACACATCTAAGTTGGATTGGATGACTGAGAGTTTTAGCGTACCAAGAATATGTGATGTGATGATGCTGCCCATCCCAGAGTCATCAGTTACTGGCCCTGAGCGATATATAAGATCTTCGTTTTGACGCAGTTCAAGAGAATAGTCTTCAGTATCAAGTTGGATTACGTCAGATAACTTCTCAACGTAAAGTACTATAGCCCCTTCGGGGGTCGGGCCATAAATCACGGGAAAAGCTATAAATATCCCGTTCTTATCGACAGATCTAAAGTGTAAACCATCTTCTAATGTTGAGCTCTTCCAGTCGTACATCTGTGACTTGTTAGCAAAGTACTTATGGTTATTACCTGTAATGAGCTCTCCTTCGAAGTCTGTAAAAACAATACTGAAATTTGATTTGTCGCCAATGAAGTTTATCGGCTGTAGAGAGCGGAAAAATACGGGAAGATACGATTCTCGATTACTAAAATCGATCAGACTATTGATGATTAAGTCGTTACGAGCGAGTGATTCAACTTGCTCATCGAGACTCGATAGCCGTTCATTAAGTCGCTTTTCGAAATCATCTAAATACTGCTCATGCGTGATGCCAATATTAAAGTTGATGATGAAGAACGTAGTAATGACTGTTATTAACGCGATAGATAAGACAATGGGCACGAACCGACGCAAGGTTGTCTGCCTAATTCGTTGATTAAGTGTCTTTGCTTGAGTCATGGCTTTAAATACCGGTTTTAGAGCTTATCGCGGTACTAAATGACCGTTGTTATTGAACTTAGAAATAAAGTAGTCGTCGCGCAAAAGCGCATCATGCTGCCAAGCGTTAAACGGCGAGGTATAGTTCTTTATGAGCCCCTTGTGGCTTTTTAGATTTTCTAAAGCATCTCTGATTTTACTTCGTTTAAACACGCCCGCGTCTTTCACAGCGATAGCAAGCATATGCACGAGATCGTAAGCTTGAGCTAAACCAACAACTCCAGGGATGTTTTTCTGGTCAGCGTCTGCGACAAATTTTTCTTTATATGTATTTAGAATACGATTAGCTATCTCTTCATCATATGCATTTACAAAACTAAAAGTTTGAATCGTTGAGATATCTAGATTGTTAATTCTCTCTAACCCGACGCCCGAAACATAACTGCCACCCGCGATACCCCAATGAGAAATGATGGGTTTTGATTTTAATAAGTCACTCGAAATTAGTCCTTTGGTGACCACAATGCCCTCTGGTGCATTGGCCACAAGCATAATCGCATCAGGGTTTTCTGCTTCTAATGCCGACAATTGGGTTTCAATGTTCTTTTCGCCCCAATTTACCCAGTGTATACCTGCGACATTGAGCCCCAGCGATTCAGCGGCTGCGGTCATTGAGGCTTTATTTGAACGCCCCCAGCCGGTCCGCTCGAGAACTAGAGAAATAGACTGTGCGTTAATTGACTGCGCGTAGTTCACCAATACTGGCCCCGCTTCTTTGTCTCGGATCGAAACGCGAAAAACAAAATTTGGATTATATTTGTTTGATGTGATAGGTGTACCAGCAGCCCACGGAACTAAGAACAACAGTTTGTTTTGATGGATAATTTCAAGTTCCTGCAGAACGACGGGAGTATGTACACCTCCTAGTACGGCAATCAGATTATCCATTTTTGCAAACTTCTTGAGGTTGCTTATTCCGCGAGCTGGATTTCCCTTATGATCGCGAGTTACTAGTTCAAGCTGCTTGCCGTTAATGCCTCCGTTAGTATTGATCTCTTCTATAGCAATTTGAGCCCCTCGTTGAATTGCGAGCCCTCCCGCTTTCGCACCACTAGACATATCAGCATCCAAGCCGATCAATAATTTGTCAGCATTGGCAAAAGGGTGAGAAAATAAAGTAACGACAATAAAAATCACTAACTTTCTAAAAATCATCATATCGGCTAACCATCAAACGCAATTTCATAGCTCAATTGTAGACAAGAAAATAGATCGCGCTCGCGAAGTAAAAAACGGTTACAAAAAGAACTGGTTTTGTTTTCTAAGAAGCGGGTATCAAAGATTGCGAAGGGAACGTGTTGACCGGTACAAAACAAATTTAGTTATGAAAGGCTTGGAGTGAATGGCCCGCCCTTCAGGATGATTCGCGTCGCTCTCCCTTCGGGTCGTCGCCGTTCCGTCGACGTTGTCTCGCACTGTGTGCTCGGCTCGAACCTCTCAGGCTCTCATCCAGAATGGCCCGCCCTTCAGGATTCGAACCTGAGACCTATCCCTTAGG
>NZ_LWFI01000146.1:0-1311 GCF_001635735.1 Oleiphilus sp. HI0067 | reverse complement strand
AGTATTAATTACAGGGACGGCGGGTTTTATCGGTAATGCCTTAGCGATACGTTTGTTAGATCGCGGCGATACCGTCATCGGATTAGATAACGTCAACGATTATTATGATCCGAGTTTAAAGGAAGCACGACTCGCGAGAATTAAAGATCACCCAAACTTTACTGAAGAACGTGTTTCTCTCGAAGGTCGCGTTGAAGTTGAGCGGGTCTTTGCTGAGCATAAACCACAAAGAGTCGTGAACTTAGCTGCGCAGGCTGGTGTTCGTTATTCGCTCGAGAATCCGCAAGCTTATATCGATGCGAATATCGTTGGATTCACGAATATTCTTGAAGGTTGTCGTCATCACGAAGTTGAGCATCTTGTTTATGCATCAAGTAGTTCCGTATATGGTGCTAATGAAAGTATGCCGTTTTCTGTGCATGACAATGTCGACCATCCAGTAAGCCTGTATGCTGCGTCTAAGAAGTCGAATGAATTGATGGCACACACGTATAGTCACTTGTTCGGATTGCCGACGACTGGCTTACGGTTTTTCACGGTATATGGCCCTTGGGGACGACCTGACATGGCCTTGTTTATGTTTACTAAGAATATTATCGAAGGGAAACCTATCGACGTATTTAATTATGGTAAGCATCAGCGTGACTTCACCTATATTGACGATATTGTCGAGGGCGTTATTCGTACCTTAGACAATACTGCTGCTTCAAATCCCGATTGGTCTGGAGTAGATCCTGATTCAGCCACATCTAGAGCGCCTTATCGCATCTATAACATTGGTAGCAATAATCCATGTGAATTGCTCCGTTATATAGAGTTGATCGAAGAAAACGTTGGTAAGAAAGCAGAGAAAAATCTTCTTCCAATGCAGCCGGGTGATGTACTTGCAACCTACGCCAATGTCGATGCATTAATCAAAGATGTTGATTACAAGCCGTCAACGCCCTTAGAAGAGGGTGTTGCGAACTTTGTTGAGTGGTATAGAGACTTCTACAAGGTTTAAGTTAGATAGCCTGCCATATCTTTCTTGATATGGGCTTTTTCTTACAAACTTCATCTCATCTTAAAACGCCGCGAGTGAGCCTTTTACAGGTTCTTGCTTGCGGCGTCGCTAGTTTCAGGCCATGAATTTGGTAAACCAATAAGATCTCAACTATTATATTTTGAGCTGTATATTGGCCGCACTAACAATTATTGTCAGGGAAAGTAATATGAATCATGTCTATTCTGCGATCGCTCTGATCGGTAGTTTTGCCTTCAGTACACTTTTGCATTCTGCGCCATTAAAACCAATCCCTAAAGAGTCTGGCT
>NZ_LWFI01000145.1:0-1208 GCF_001635735.1 Oleiphilus sp. HI0067 | reverse complement strand
CTATAGAAGAAAGTGAATTTCTGCACTTAATTAAGGAGAGCTTATGCTACATCTAAGCTTTACTCAGCAACTTTGCCATGTGGCGACATTGCAAAAAACTGACTCCGCCGCAAACGATCCAACCTACAACGTAGGCCATGAAGACGAGCGACGAGAAAAATCCAGTTCGAACGACGCAAGCAGCCACTATGAAATACTCAAAAGGTTTGCAAGCGCTTACTTTAATCGCCGTTAAGTCAACTACAAATTCTTAAATGTGTCGTGCTTTTGAATACGATAAATAAGGTAAAGCACAGGCACACCCATCATGCTTGCCACAAGAAAGAAATTCGAATAGCCGAGGTTATCAACCATACTCCCCGAATAGCCACCAATAACCTTTGGCAGCAGCGTCATTAATGAACTAAAAATCGCATATTGAACTGCCGTAAACGACACATTCGTTAGACTGGATAAGAAGGCAATAAATGCAGCACTTGCTAGTCCTGCTGTTAAATTATCTGCAGAAATAACGAGATAAAGCAGTTCAATGTCATAGCCCGTTTTCGCTAACAACATAAACAAAAGATTCGTTGCAACGGTTAGAAATGCACCTGCATACAGCATTTTGATCACGCCAAAACGCACAGACAAAACGCCGCCAAGAAAGCCTCCCAGAATGGTCATAAACAAACCAAAGGTTTTTACGACCGAAGCGATCTCAGTTTTACTAAATCCCATATCTTGAAAAAACACATTCGAAATGACGCCAAGAACGATATCGGAAACACGATAGAAACCCACAAAAACAAGCAGCAGAACAGCCAATCTGATGCCGTAACGTGAAAAGAACTCTTTAACCGGTGAAATATAAGAGTCTTGTATTAATTGATGCTCATACATTGAAGTAAACGAGACTAAACGAATAAAGAAACAAACAATCAATACGGCAAATATCAGACGCAGACATTCAATCGAAAAATTTGCGAGTGCCTCGTTTCCAGCATAGCTACCAACGTCACGTTTTAATTGCTCTACTTGATCCGCTCCAACAATATACACACCAACAAAGATGCAAATACTCATAGCAAACATCGCAAGAAAACGAAGATATTGGACTGAAGAATAGTCTCGTTTGGCTCTCAATTCTGCGGAAACCGGCTCTGAAACAATCAGCGTTGTTACCAAACCAACCAACATCGTTAAAGACATAATGATGTATGTAAACA
>NZ_LWFI01000144.1:0-846 GCF_001635735.1 Oleiphilus sp. HI0067 | reverse complement strand
AGCTAGGACTTGATAGCTTTCCTTCACCCAATCAGCAGTGCCTTTTATCGCTATGCAGGCTCGAAAATGTTGCTGCTGAAGTTGATGGATATGTTCTTGTATCTGATGCATCGCTGATAAAACTGACAGATATAAAAAACGGAGCGTGTTGCTCCGTTTTAAATGCGTCATCTTCTGAGTTAGTAGAGTGCCGCTTCGTCGTCTAAGACTTCATTAATAATGTCGAGGAAGATTTTATCCGCATCACTATGTTCTTCTGGAATGCGCACAATGGTATTTGCGCTGATTTCTTCAGCGATTAATTTTGCTGAGTCTGGTTGGCCTTTGTGTTGACGCGCGATTTCCATGCATTTTGTGGCGATTGTCGGATCAGAGAGAACCTTGCGGATAAAGGTTCGTAGTTCACTGATTACCTTGGCTTGACGGCTTTCTTCAGCACTGCTCATGGCCATACTCCTTTGATATTAAATACTACCTTTTATCATGGCCCTGAACTCGCCATAGCGCAAGCGATTAAGCTGGCTTTTGTGGTTTTTTCCGAATCAGTGCTTCTTGGCAAACTGATGCAACAAGTTCACCTTTTTGATTGAAAATGTTGCCACGATTGAATCCTCTGCCGTTTGAAGCGCTAGGACTGTCCATATCATAGAGAAGCCAATCATCAACACGGAATGGACGATGGAACCAAAGCGCGTGATCAATACTGGCAACTTGCATGCCCTTTTGCGCAAAGCTCACGCCGTGAGGAAGCATGCTTGTGCCTAGCAAACCGAAGTCCGATGCGTAAGTCAGAATACATTGATGCAGGTATAGATCATCTGGTAGCTCACCTACCGCTCGAAACCA
>NZ_LWFI01000143.1:0-925 GCF_001635735.1 Oleiphilus sp. HI0067 | reverse complement strand
TTGCGCGATAAGGGTATTGCTGATGAGCGTGTTCTGGAGGCAATCGCTGATACACCTCGACATATTTTCTTAGATGAAGCGCTGTCGCATCGAGCATACGAAGACACTGCTTTACCTATCGGACATAATCAAACCATCTCGCAGCCATATATTGTCGCAAGAATGACGGAGTTACTCGTTCAGCATCAGCCTCGTAGAGTGCTGGAGTTGGGAACAGGGTCTGGATATCAAGCCGCTATTTTGTCTCAAGTCGTTGATGAGCTTTATACGGTCGAACGCATCTCTCCATTATTGAATAAAGCGCGTCAGCGTTTTGAACGAATAGGTTATCGCAATATATACAGCCGTCATGCTGATGGCGGCATTGGTTGGCCCGAGCAAGCGCCGTTTGATGCAATTATGGTGACTGCCGCACCGAAAGAGATTCCCCTTGAGTTACTTCGTCAGTTGAAAGATGGTGGCAAGATGATCGTGCCTTTAGGCGATGTGCAGCAAAATTTGACTATTGTGACGCGTAGAGGTGAGCAATTCTTGAAAGACGTCATTGAGCCGGTAATGTTTGTACCATTTTTGCCGGGTGTTGTTCGCTAAGCTAAAGGAGAATCTATGCATTGGGTGCTAATATTTTTGCGTGGCATTATGATGGGCGCAGCGGATATAGTACCCGGCGTCTCCGGTGGAACAATTGCATTTATAACTGGGATATACGAGCGACTGCTATCAAGTATTAACTCTGTACTTCCTGCCCTGCGAAAGCTTCTACAACACAGGTCTATTCAGCAGTTTTTTCAAGAGATCGACGCATTGTTCTTGTTGATTTTGCTCTCGGGTATTCTCAGTAGTATCTTTTTGCTCGCTTCCTTTATTTCTGAAGTTATTGTTAGTCACCCTATTCCTTTATGGTCTTTTTTCTGTGGTCTTATTG
>NZ_LWFI01000142.1:0-499 GCF_001635735.1 Oleiphilus sp. HI0067 | reverse complement strand
ACCTAGTGTCGTCGATTTACCCCGTCCGCGGTCGGCTCGTAGAATCAGAGGACGATTGCGATGTCCTTTTACGACTCTTTCAATTTTTGCCAAGCAGGCCTGCTGTTCTTCGTTGAGTGTAATACCTTGTTTGTTTGATGATTGAACTTGGAAGGGATAAAACTGAGTTAGTGCTTCATCAAAGTTGTCACTATCTATAACAAGCATTGCTTCGCTTTCTATCAGTGTATTTAAAAATCGAGAGTGGGATGCTTGAAGCTGGTTATCCGTATCGTCGATTAATACGAAGAGCAGTCCGCCGCCTTCGAGAACACCACTACTTGCTGCGATCGCGTCAGGATGAATCTCTTTGCGTAAGTCCCAAATGAGTATTTGGCTTTGTTGTCCGAGTATTTCGCGATAATGCTTGGGTGCAATGCATCGATCATGCTCGCTACGGAGTAAAGATGCATCATGCCCCAACAAAATAGCGCTTTGCCCGTCTGGGAGTTTTTTAGCT
>NZ_LWFI01000141.1:0-815 GCF_001635735.1 Oleiphilus sp. HI0067 | reverse complement strand
AAGCCTAAGTACAAAAATATTGAGAGTATCGCCGGCTTTTACCGAATTGCCGTGACCAAATTTGTTCAAATGGGGAAGAGAACAACTCGTGATCAATTGGCGGCTATTGAGGCCGCTGGTAAAGCGAGCGGTATTGACTTGGCTGGTACCAAGTTAGCATTGAATATTTCAACGAAAGAATTCACTACAGCCTGTAGTGAGCTGAAGAAAGCTTACCCTCTGCTGACGCCTCGATTGATAAAAGGTCTATTAGCGGCAGCTGAAGTGGATGGCAAGGTCTGTGAGATTGAGCAAAAACTTGTGTCGATTCTCGCTGCGATTTGGGATTTACCGCTTCCAACTTTGGAGATGTCCGAGGCTGCTTAAATCGAAGCAGGTACTTTTTACTGCTTCTCTGGTGAAAGCCTAAGTCTAGTTCTCATGATGTGCACGGCTGTCTGATGGTGCATCATCTCGCTCAACCATTGAGTAGTCACGAGATACCTTGGCCACGCGTAAACGATATTCTTTAAACACGCCTCCACGGCCTTTGGCTTGCGCAAAACGGTGGGCCTCTAGGTTTCGCCATTCCTTAATCGCCGCTTCATCTCGCCAGAAAGAGAGTGACAGTATCTTGTTCTCATCTACCAGACTGCCAAAACGTTCAATTGAAATAAAACCCTCAATAGTTTCAAGCATTGGTCTAAGTGATGCGGCAATGTCTAAATACTCTTGTTTCTTACCTTCGGTTGGGACAACCTCAAATATAACGGCGATCATTGTAATTTAACTTCTTGCCTATAGATTATGAAAAGACAATCTTAGCGCAGTGATGC
>NZ_LWFI01000140.1:0-725 GCF_001635735.1 Oleiphilus sp. HI0067 | reverse complement strand
CTCGTCATCGTCACCTTCGTTGAATTTCAGAAGTGCTGGTGCGATTGAGTTCACTTTAATTTCTGGCGCAAATGCTGCCGCAAAAGATAGCGTAAGGTTTTCTAGTGCCGCTTTGCTCGCCGCGTATGCAATATGCTTTTTACTTCCTTTTTCGGCGACAAAATCTGTGATGTGAATAATATCTGCAAGATGCTCTGCATTGCTCGAATTTCTGAGATTGTCTCGCAGGTTGAGGTTAAATAAATATGGGACCTTGGTATGCACATTAAACATACGATCGAACACTTGCTCGTTTGGGAAGCCTTTTCCTTCTGGCATCCAATCTGAAGCATTGTGGATCACGGCGCGTAGACGTATGTGTTTCAATTTGATTTCAGCGTTTAAATCGTTGACCGCATCCATATCCTGAAAATCGCATTGGTACAAAGTTGCTCCTTTGTCCCATAGCGAGTTCAATGACTCCGACTCACTGCGATAGGTGCCGACGACTTGCCAGCCTTTATCTAAAAAATGGTGAGCGAGGGCCAAGCCTAGTCGTTTAGTAATCCCTGTAATCAATACGCAGTGTTTATGATCCATTTCACCCTAGGCCTGTGACAAAAACTCTTGACGGGTGCGCTCATTCGACTTGAATGTTCCGCCTAATGCAGTCGTTGACGTGTAAGAGTTTGAATCCATTATGCCGCGCGATTTAACACAGTAATGAGTTGCATTAATGGACACCG
>NZ_LWFI01000139.1:0-994 GCF_001635735.1 Oleiphilus sp. HI0067 | reverse complement strand
AAGGCTCTGGTGCGAAAAAAGGCACGCAGCCTGAGACCTGTGGTACTTGTCATGGTCAGGGTCAAGTGCGTATGCAGCAAGGCTTTTTCAGCGTTCAGCAAACCTGCCCAACGTGTCATGGTCGCGGGCAAATTATTAAAGATCCTTGTCGTGCTTGTCATGGCACAGGCGTGCAAGAAGAGAATAAAACGCTTTCAGTGAAAGTGCCAGCGGGCGTTGATACGGGTGATCGTATTCGTTTGGCTGGAGAGGGTGAAGCGGGTGCAATGGGTGGCCCAGCCGGAGATCTTTATGTTCAGGTTTCGGTTAAAGAGCATCCTATTTTTGTTCGTGACGGTGCAAACTTGTATTGTGATGTGCCAATCAGTGTCGTGGATGCAGCGTTGGGTGGTGAGCTGGAAGTGCCAACACTTGATGGCCGCGTCAAACTGAAAATCCCTGCTGAAACGCAAAGCGGTAAGATGTTCCGTTTACGCGGTAAGGGTGTGAAGCCTGTTCGTGGTGGAGCTGTTGGAGATTTGATGTGTCGTGTCGCGGTAGAAACGCCAGTAAATCTGACTAAAAAGCAAAAAGAGTTGTTGAAAGAGTTTCAAGAGACTCTTGAAAGTGGGTCGAAGAAACATGCGCCCCAGAAGCATTCTTGGTTTGAGGGGGTTAAAAGCTTCTTTGACGACATGAAGCTTTAGTGCAGGACTGCATGCTATTTTCACCTCAAGCTTTGTTAACAGTGTACTCAAATGCTCACTTACTTCGTGTAAGCTCAGCTTTTCCGTGCACTTTCGCCTCGCTTGATGCAAAAATATCTATCCAGTAGGTGTGTGCCGAGTTTTTACTGTATAGAGTTTGGTTAGTAATTAAGCTATTTATAATTCCCGCCTTTGAGCGGGAATTTTTCATTTAAAAAAGAGGGTAAAGCAATGGTACGCATTGCAGTAACAGGTGCGATTGGCCGCATGGGTAAAATGTTGATTGAAGCTGTTCATCAATCAGCAGA
>NZ_LWFI01000138.1:0-638 GCF_001635735.1 Oleiphilus sp. HI0067 | reverse complement strand
CGTGATCAATTCCAGGTGTCGCATAGTTCACTCGGTATTCAGCATGCATGGTTTGAACCTCAAACAAGAAATAGATGATGCGAGTTTAAGGATCTACAGATACAATTAGAAACAAGACCTTCCGATGAGTGATACAAGTGAAACCTTTAAACAGAATCGATATCCGACAACTGCAAGTATTAAGAGCTCTGTTACAAGAAAGAAATTTGTCTCGCGTGGCTGACCAGCTGGGAGTCACGCAACAAGCCGTGAGTGATCAACTCCGTAAGTTACGCGATACGCTAGATGATCGCTTATTTGTGCGAACCAGTAACGGCGTGATCCCCACGCCATTTGCAGAATCACTCCAGTTAAAAGTGGAACACATTATTGAGTCAATTGAAGCGTTATTAGAACCTGAAACTTTCGAGCCTAAAACTGTTACACGAACTTTCACTTTGAGTTCAACGGACCTTGAACAGAAAGTGATATTGCCTCAGCTATTAAGAATAATTCGCCTAGAGGCGCCAGGTGTAAAGCTATCAGTCAGGAAACTTGAGATCGATCAGATCACCAATGCCTTATTAACCGGAGAAGTAGACTTAGTCATTAGCAACCCTTCCTTCGTACCATCAAACCTACCAACGCTTAATTTGTAT
>NZ_LWFI01000137.1:0-1093 GCF_001635735.1 Oleiphilus sp. HI0067 | reverse complement strand
AGTTGATCGTTCAAACCCAGAAGCAGAGTATCAAATTGATGGTCTTTCGGGCGCGACTCTTACAAGTCGTGGCGTGACAAATCTCGTTCAATACTGGACAGGCGAGCACGGTTTCCAAAAGTACTTGCAGAAATTGCGTCAGGGGGTATGAGGTGAGCACAGCATCCGCTAAACAGGTTTTATTCGAACCTATTTTTAGTAATAACCCAATTGCCCTCCAAATCCTTGGTATTTGTTCGGCACTTGCGGTTACCACTAGCATGCAGCTTTCAGTTGTTATGGGCTTGGCAGTATGTACTGTTACAGGCCTTGCCAACTTGGCTGTATCTCTTATTCGAAGCCAGATTCCTTCGAATATTCGTATTATTGTTCAGATGACAATTATCGCGACCTTGGTAATTGTTGTAGACCAAGTACTTCGTGCTTACGCATACGAGCTTTCGAAGCAGCTTTCTGTATTCGTTGGTCTGATCATCACTAACTGTATTGTTATGGGGCGTGCAGAAGCGTTCGCGATGCAGAATGGCCCAGCAATGAGTTTTGTTGATGGTGTTGGTAACGGTCTTGGTTATGCAGTTATCCTGCTGTTCGTAGCATTCTTCCGTGAATTGCTTGGCTCAGGTAAGTTGTTCGGTATTGAGATTCTACCGCTTGTGTATGATGGTGGCTGGTATGTGCCAAATGGTATGTTGCTACTTCCGCCAAGTGCATTCTTCTTAATTGGTATCTTTATCTGGATTGTTCGTACTTGGGATAAAGGCCAAGTTGAAGCGCCGGATTACAAGATGTCAGCGCACCGTGTTAAGGAGGCATTCTAATGATTGAGCATTATTTAAGTCTCTTTATTAAGGCGGTTTTCGTCGAGAACATGGCTTTGGCCTTCTTCTTGGGTATGTGTACCTTCTTGGCGATCTCTAAGAAGATTCAAGCAGCGGTTGGTCTAGGTATCGCAGTTATCGTTGTATTGGCCGTAACCGTGCCAGTGAACAACTTGATTTATACCTACGTATTAAAAGAAGGTGCGTTGGCATGGGCGGGTTACCCTGAAGTTGATTTGAGCTTTTTGGGTCTGCTTACCTATATTGGTGTAATC
>NZ_LWFI01000136.1:0-12443 GCF_001635735.1 Oleiphilus sp. HI0067 | reverse complement strand
GCTGAAGCCCTTGGATAGTGTCATCACCGCCCAGAGTAATCTTCATTGGCTCACCACCTTCTGACGTATCAACAACTTCATCCTGAGGATTTTTTAGCCAATAATTAACTGTGTAAACTGTCATCAAATAAATCCAATATTATGTATTTATAAAACGTTACTTCGAAGAACGATCTATCAACCAGTCTGCACTGATCGCCCATGTATGTGATGGCGCAGATGCACCTGCAAACACCCCAGCATGCCCGCCTGGCACAACGCAAAATTCTTTATCTGTGGAGGACACGATATCAAGAATTTTATGCGCAGCTTTCACGCTAACGATATTATCGCTCTCACCGGCAAACGCTAGAATAGAGCACTTAATCTTTTTAAAGTGCGCCTTAGCTTTACCAATCCGCATTTCACCTTTTGCAATACGATTATCAATCATCATGTGAACAGCCATGTCTTTGATCGTTTCACCAGGATAATCAACCATGTCATCAAACCACTTACTCATTGTGAGGCTTTCTTCTAAGTATTCCCTGTCCCAGAGATTCAAGAATTTCTCGTATGAATTAATGACACTACCAATAGGGTTCGTAAGCTTAAAAGTGACCGACGAAACCCAACCAGGTACGTGGAACATTTTAGCCGGCATATCCAATACAGAGACATTCAAGATACTGGATATAGCCTGCGCTGGCTTATACACGACAGATAAAAACTTCCCCGTAATACCACTCTGGTGCATGTCAACCGGGCTCGCAACAGTCACGAGATTTCTAACACGATCATCGCCTGATGTAGCTAGATACATCAATGATAACAATCCACCCATGCAGTAGGAGAAAATAGACAACTCATTAGACTTTGAGTGCGAGACTACCGAATCAACGATCTGAGGCATCCACCCCATGACGTAAGATTCGAGCGACAAATCAGAGTGATCAGCCGTAACATCTCCCCAGTCAACGAGATATACATCAAAACCTCTAGCTAAAAAGTATCTTACGACGCTTCTATGCGGCATTAAGTCAAATATTAACGAAGTCGCGGCAAGTGGCGGCACAAGCAATACTGGAATATTCGCCGCACGTGTCGCGTCATCTTCCACATCAATCTGCTCTCCGGCCACTTCAATTTTAGACTCATCTAAGGGCTGATAATGGCGAACAGACATAATTCCATCGGAATGTACGACATCATAGGGGCTCAAATCTGCAATAACAAAATTGTCTGAAAACAATGTTTGCTCAATGCCATGACGAACGGACCAAAGTGCTTTTTTTAAAAAGCCAGGTTCTTTAGACATGAAAGAATTCTCTTATTAACTGCACGAACTAAGGACGCGCTATTGTATAAAAAGCACAAAAACGATCAAGCGCTTGGGGTACGTGAGATTCTATTTGCACATTAATGAGCGAAATACTTTTTAGCACCTTAAAAACTTAACCCTTAACCTTACGTCAAATGACGCTCAATTGATTGATAAAAGCCATACATTTTCCAGTAGAGCTACTGCGTAATATTTGGCCCAAATGAAATATGAGTTTTCGCACTCGCGAATAATTCATCACTCAAGCCCTTTAAACTTGAAACAAAAAAGCCCCGGTAAAACCGAGGCTTTTCATCAGGTACTAGCGCGTATTAACCGCCTAAGAACTTGATCATTACACCTGCTGCAACCGCAGATCCGATAACACCAGCTACGTTTGGCCCCATCGCATGCATAAGCAGGAAGTTTTGCGGATTGTTCTGCAAACCAACTTGGTTTGATACCCGAGCCGCCATTGGAACAGCAGATACACCAGCAGAACCAATCAACGGGTTGATCTTATTCGTGCTAAATACGTTCATCAATTTAGCCATCAGAACACCAGTGGCAGTACCAACACCAAATGCAACCATGCCTAGAACAAGGATACCAAGCGTTGTTACATCTAAGAACTTGTCAGCTGAAAGCTTAGAACCAACAGACAAACCAAGGAAGATAGTTACAACGTTGATCAATGCATTCTGCGCAGTATCCGAAAGACGATCTACTACACCACACTCTTTCATCAAGTTACCAAGACAGAACATACCAAGAAGTGGCGCAGCATCCGGTAGGAACAACGCAACCAAAATCAATACCGCAATTGGGAACAAGATTTTTTCTAATTGGTGTACTGGACGTAACTGAACCATCTGGATCTTACGCTCTTCAGCATTCGTCAAAGCATTCATGATTGGTGGCTGAAGCACAGGAACCAATGCCATGTATGAATATGCCGCAACAGCAATTGCACCCAATAAATGTGGCGCTAGAACGCTAGCAACATAAATCGACGTTGGGCCATCCGCACCACCGATAATACCGATCGCTGCAGCTTCGCCAATATTGAATTCCATTACGCCTGTCATGGTTAGAACCGCTGCACCTAGAACGGTACCAAAGATACCGAACTGCGCCGCTGCACCTAACAAGATCGTACGCGGGTTAGCAAGTAATGGACCGAAGTCAGTCATCGCACCAACACCCAAGAAGATCAAAAGAGGACCAACTGTACTACCAATAATAACGCTATAGAAGTTCGCCAACATGCCGTTAGCATAACCTGCATTCTTAGCGATTTGATCCGCAGCAAATACCGTAGATGCATTACCTTCTACATAAGCAGCTTTGAATGCCTTCAATGTTTCAGCAGTAATTTCTTGACCTGCTTCAAAAGGAATCTTCAGAACCTCTGAAAGAGCAAGCATAACGTCCGGCTTATGGAAGTGAATCGCGTTTTCCGCGGCAGTTAGTGCCAAGCCAGCTTCTGGGATGTTCGCAAGAACACCACCAAAACCGATTGGCACTAAAAGTAATGGTTCGAAGCCTTTCTTAATTGCTAAGTACAATAAGAAAAGACAAACCACGATCATCGTAATTTGGCCGCCAGTGATATTGTAGAAACCACTACCGGTCCAAAGATTGAGGATATTCTCCATATCTAACGAACCTTACTTATAGGGTTAACAATGTATCGCCGACTGCAACAGAGTCGCCAACTTTAACGCTGATAGCTCCAACAGTACCCGCACGAGGCGCACGTACTTCTGTTTCCATCTTCATCGCTTCAAGAATCAATAATAAATCACCTTCTTGAACTGCTTGTCCTGGCGTAGCAATTACTTTAAAAATGTTACCCGCTAATGGAGCAGGAACTGGCTCACCGCCACCCGCTGGAGCTGCTGCCGGAGCCGCACCTGCTGGCGCTGCTGCACCACCTTGAACTGGAACCATACCGGTAATGTCGCCACCTTCTTCCACTTCAACAGTGTAAGACTGACCACCAACATTAATGGTGTAAACACCCTTGCCGCCTTTACCAGCAAGAACATCATCTTCACTTGGCACAGGCTCGAACGCGTCAGCGTTGCCACGATTCTCAAGGAACTTAAGACCAATCTGCGGGAACAGTGCATACGTTAGAACGTCATCAACTACGTCGTCTGCAAGCTTGAAGCCATTTTCTTCAGAAAGCTTCTTAACTTCATCAGTCAACTTATCCATTTCAGGCTCTAGAAGATCGCCCGGACGACATGTAATCGCTTCTGCACCATCAAGTACACGATCTTGAAGTTCTTTATTGTATGGGGCCGGAGCTGCACCGTATTCACCTTTAAGAATACCAGCCGTCTCTTTTGAAATTGACTTGTAACGCTCACCAGTCAATACATTCAATACAGCCTGTGTACCAACAATTTGAGATGTAGGAGTAACAAGAGGAATATGACCTAAGTCTTCACGAACACGTGGAATCTCTTCTAATACCGCATCAAATTTGTCCGCCGCACCTTGCTCTTTCAACTGGTTTTCCATGTTGGTTAACATGCCGCCAGGAACTTGAGCGATAAGGATACGTGAATCTGTACCACGCAAAGAGCCTTCGAATTTCGCATACTTCTTACGTACTTTGCGGAAGTAAGCGGCAATCTCTTCTAGCAAGTCCATGTTTAGACCAGTATCACGATCTGTGCCCGCAAGTGCTGCAACAACACTTTCCGTTGCCGTGTGGCCGTAAGTCATAGACATAGATGAAATGGCTGTATCAACACGGTCAATACCCGCTTCAACAGCTTTTAAAATTGCCATGTCTGAGATACCAGAAGTAGCATGAGCGTGCAATTGAACCTCAAGATCAGTCTGAGCTTTCAAACGACTTACTAACTCGTAAGCTGCGTATGGAGTCAAAGTACCAGCCATGTCTTTGATTGCGATCGAGTCAGCACCAAGGTCTTCGATTTGCTTAGCTAATTCAATCCAGTTTTCGAGGGTATGAACCGGACTAGTTGTGTAAGAAAGCGTACCCTGAGCATGACCGCCATTTGTTTTAACCGCTTTCAAAGCGCGCTCAAGGTTGCGAGGGTCGTTCATCGCATCAAACACTCGGAACACTTCTACGCCATTTTTAACAGCACGCTCAACAAACTTATCAACAACATCATCTGCGTAATGACGGTAGCCAAGAAGATTTTGACCACGCAACAACATTTGTTGCTTAGTATTTGGCATCACTTTTTTAAGTTCGCGAATACGATCCCATGGATCTTCGCCAATGAAACGAATACATGAGTCAAACGTCGCACCGCCCCATGACTCTAGAGACCAATAACCAACTTGGTCTAATTTCTCAGCGATTGGAAGCATATCGTCGATACGCATACGTGTTGCAAGAAGTGATTGGTGAGCATCTCGAAGTACCACATCGGTGATACCGAGTTTCTTATTTGCTTCAGTCATTACTGTCAGGCCTTCTATTAAAGGTTTAGTAGTTATAATTCGATATTAGCGTTTCTTGTCCGAACGGTACTGATTAACCGCTTCTTGTAAAACTGCAAGTAATTGTGCATCAGCCGGCGCTGCAGCAACAGGAGCTGGCGCCGCTTTAGCTGGTTCAGGCTTCGGCGCATACTTGTTAACTAGCTTTGACATAGTCGAAGTCACAACAACAAGAATCGCTAGAAATACGAAGACGAAGCCCATACCGACAGCCATGAGACTGAACGCTTGAGTCATTAAATCGCTCATAGTTTGATCAACCCTTATGGATTAATTTATAAGTAAGCAGGCGTGCATTTTCCTGCCATTTAAAAGCTCCGGTAATTTACCGCCATTCAATAGGCTTAGCAAATTCGAATCCGCTATTAAGACCATAACCAAAACTAATGCAAAACACCAAAACAAAAAGGAATACAGATAGATACCAATATACAAACTGTTATGAGTAAAAAGACAAGCACGTAACCCATACAAGAGACCTTGAAGACCCTAGACTGCCTGCAACAATGCCACCGACCCTGAGACAGAATAAACCATATAAACTTGATCCGACTTATGAACTACAAAGCACAAGCCTTCATAATAAATTTTTAAACTCTGACCGCGCGAAGATCGTTTGGAGAAATCTGCACACTCACTAAGCTGTAAAACCTGACGCAAAATCTCGCAAGCCAAACACCAATGTTTGTTTATATTGCCCTCTCCCCTATTAACGAGTAGCAAATAATCAACTAACACTGAAGAACCTAGCACCAACACACGTTCAGCTAACCAAGATTCAAGAGGACTAACCGCCCGAAAAGAAGAGCGACACAAATAGACACTCTCACCATCACACTCCAGATACCAATGCACACACTCAAGACCACCCATCTCCAAGAAAGCGCCTGCCCCTGTAGCCATCACGTCATTAATTCGATCCCTCTGAACATCTCTATTAACGGTTGTCGACAAAACTGCCATAACTCGATCAACCTTGTTATCAAACGTCTGCGTTGCATCACGCAAGCTGGAGAGCAAACTCCTCTCTACCAATCTTTTATGCGAATGACTCAGAGGATACGTGGGCAAATATAGGTGAGGACTTGCAGCCCTATTTGAGCGCGAATTGCTTCTTACATTGAATAGATTTTTAAATTTCATGATTTGACCTCCCTGAAAACTAAGGCCAATAATAAAATTTATAACGACACGTCATGTCGTTCGAAACAAATTAGGGGAAAGTGGCGCGGCTGGGAGGATTCGAACCTCCGACCGCCTGGTTCGTAGCCAGGTACTCTATCCAGCTGAGCTACAGCCGCGCAATGGTTCGGTCATAAACCGAAACACTTGATTAAAAGGGGTGTGGCACGGCTGGTAGGATTCGAACCTACGACCACCTGGTTCGAAGCCAGATACTCTATCCAACTGAGCTACAGCCGCATCTTATAAAAATCAAGGTACAACTTAAGGTAGGTTTGAAGTGGCGCGGCTGGGAGGATTCGAACCTCCGACCGCCTGGTTCGTAGCCAGGTACTCTATCCAGCTGAGCTACAGCCGCGTATCTTCAAAAAGGTGTCATGGCGGAGAGAGAGGGATTCGAACCCTCGATGGGCGTAAACCCATACACCCTTAGCAGGGGTGCGCCTTCAGCCACTCGGCCATCTCTCCAGACGCGGCGTATAATACCAAAAAAATATTAAATGCCAAGCGCCAATTTCGTTTATTTCCTGTTTTTTCAGAGGATCGATCAGGGAATAAACGATTCGCCTAATTACTCATCAGAACCCGAAGTATCGGACTTCTCTTTCTGGATTCTTTGGTAGATTTCTTCACGGTGAACAGACACATCTTTCGGTGCATTTACACCAATTCGTACCTGGTTACCTTTTACTCCTAGCACAGTCACTGTGACATCATCGCCAACCATAAGCGTTTCACCAACGCGGCGCGTCAAAATTAGCATTCTTGCAACTCCTTCGTTTGTACTACCTTCCAAAGATTATCTTAACTTGTAGGACGTCCAAATTAATTACTGCCAGTAAAGTCTACTTTTCTCAAAAAGAAAGGAACATCTTAGAACTTTTCTTTATGGACACCTAATCATTACCGGCAAGCTTGTATTAAGCAGATTATAAGCGAGAACTGTAATTACTCACTCTTATCCAAATCAAACGCTGTATGCAATGTGCGCACAGCTAATTCCATGTACTTCTCATCAATCACGACTGAGATTTTAATTTCAGACGTAGAGATCATCTGAATATTAATGCCTTCCTGAGAGAGCGCGTCGAACATGGTGGTAGCAACACCTGCATGCGATCGCATACCAACACCAACAATAGAGACTTTCGCGATTGTGTCATCGCCAACGACCTGCTTAGCACCTAGATCAGCACAAACCTGCTCTAAGATTGCCAATGCTTTTTTGTAGTCATTACGGTGGACCGTAAAAGTAAAGTCCGTGCAGTTATCGACACCAACGTTTTGAACAATCATGTCGAGTTCAATATTCTGATCACTGACAGGCTTTAAAATCTTGCTAGCGATACCCGGAATATCAGGAACACCAACAAGCGTTAATTTCGCTTCATCACGATTAAAAGCAATACCAGAAACTAACGGCTGCTCCATACCACCCTCATTATCTATAGAAATTAAGGTACCCGGCCCTTCCTTAAAACTGGATAGAACACGCAAAGGCACACTATATTTACCCGCAAACTCGACAGAACGAATCTGCAAAACTTTAGAACCGAGACTAGCCATCTCGATCATCTCTTCAAAAGTAATCTGCTCCAGACGTTGCGCTGACTCAACTACACGAGGGTCTGTTGTGTATACACCATCGACATCCGTATATATCTGACATTCATCAGCTTTAAGAGCAGCCGCCAAGGCAACAGCAGTTGTATCTGAACCGCCCCGACCAAGCGTCGTGATATTGCCCTTTTCATCAACCCCTTGGAATCCAGCTACAACGATAACGCGCCCTTGCTCAATATCAGAGCGCATCTTATCTTCGTCGATATCTAGAATGCGAGCCTTCGTATGCGTATCGTCGGTTGTAATTCGAACCTGCCCGCCTGTATATGATCTCGCAGGACAGCCTCTTTTGTTCAGCGCCATACTCAACAAGGCAATCGTTACCTGCTCACCCGTTGACACCAATACATCCATTTCTCTAGGCGTAGGCTCGTCGGTAATGTCGCTGGCAAGACCGATCAATCGATTTGTTTCTCCACTCATTGCAGAAACAACTACGACGATGTCATCTCCCTTATCGCGAAAGCCTTTAATTTTATCCGCAACAGCTTCGATACGCTCAACCGTACCAACAGATGTGCCGCCAAACTTCTGAACCAACAAAGCCATTTCTTTATTCCTGTACCACTACCAACGCACTACGTATATGCAAAAAGCGCGGGATTATAACTTACTTTCAACCCAAACTTGAACCCTAGCTAAAGCTTCATCTAGCCTAGCCAAATTGGTGCCACCACCTTGCGCCATATCAGGACGACCGCCGCCTTTACCATCAACGATCTGGGAAACTTCTTTCATCAATTCGCCAGCTGAAAATTTCTTTGAAATCGACTTAGTCACACCCGCAATCAAAACAATCTTATCGCCTTCCTTAGCAGCTAATAACACGACAGCTTCACCAAGCTCATTCTTCAATTTATCAACGGCATCCATTAACGCTTTACGATCCATGCCGTCAGCGTTTTGCGCCAAAACTTTAATACCCGACACGTCTTTTGCATTACCAGCCAACTCACTACCCGCATCAGCAGCTAGTTTCGCCTTTAATTTTTCAAGCTCTTTTTCTGCAGATTTAAGCTTTTCAAACTGACCCAACGCTTTGTCTAGGACGACATCTTTATTACATTTCAAAGCCGCCGCTAACTCAGAAAGTTGCTCTAAGTTTTCACGAACATAACGTTCGGCCGCATCACCTGTGAGCGCTTCGATTCGACGTACACCAGAAGAAATGCCACCTTCAGAAACGATTACAAGTTGACCGATATCTCCTGTTCGTTGCACGTGTGTACCGCCACAAAGTTCAACAGAAAAAGAATTGCGTCCCATAGAAAGTACGCGCACTTCATCACCGTACTTTTCACCAAACAATGCCATTGCACCCATCTCGCGAGCCGAATCCATATTGGTCAACGTAGTTGTTACAGCTGTATTAGCGCGAATCTCGGAATTAACAATCGATTCCAATTCGCTAACTTGCTCTTTAGTCACCCCTTCATAATGCGCAAAGTCGAAACGCAAACGCTCACTATCTACCAATGACCCTTTCTGGACCACGTGTTCACCTAAAACCTTGCGCAAAGCAGCATGCAAAAGGTGTGTTGCAGAATGGTTCAAAGCAGTTGCTTCTCGCTCTGACTGGGCAACTTCACACTCTACAGAATCGTCTTTAGCAAAATTGCCGTTAGCTACAACACCAAGATGAACAAATTGATTGCCTTGCTTTTGAGTATCTTTTACTTCGAAAACCGAATCACCTGAGCGAATTACACCCGTATCTCCGGCCTGACCACCAGACTCAGCATAAAAAGGCGTTACATCAAGTACGATAGCCCCAGCTTGTCCTTGCGCTAAAGAAGCTTCCTGACCATCAACAAGCGTGGCGACGATATTACTTTGGCCTTCTAGGGACTCATAGCCAACAAAACTCGTTTCGCCTTCGATAGAGAAGGTATCATTATAATCAACGTCGAACTTGCTAGCGGATCGAGCTCTTTCGCGTTGCGCTTCCATGGCCACATCAAATCCATGGTAATCAAGCGTCAATCCGCGCTCTCTCGCAATATCGTTAGTTAAGTCAACGGGAAAACCGTAAGTATCATAAAGCGTAAATACTGTTTTTCCGGAAATAACCTTGCCTTCAAGCTGATCAATATCAGCTTCTAAAAGCCGCATACCTTTATCCAGTGTCTTAGCGAACTGCTGCTCTTCTTGAAGCAAAATTTTCTCGATTTGAACCTGCCCCGTCCTTAACTCTGGGTAGGCGTCTCCCATTATATGAACAAGACTAGAAACTAACTTGTAGAAAAATACCCCTTCCGCGCCAAGTTTATTACCGTGGCGAATAGCGCGGCGAATAATACGACGCAATGTATATCCACGACTTTCATTAGACGGCATCACGCCGTCCGCAATCAAAAACGCGGCTGAGCGAATATGATCAGCAATAACACGCAAAGATTTTTCTTCAGTGGACACACCATTCAAAAGATTAGACGCATCAGATAACAAATCTTGGAATAGATCGATCTCGTAGTTGCTATGCACACTTTGCATAACGGCAGCGATACGCTCCAACCCCATCCCTGTATCAACTGAAGGTTTTGGTAATGGATTCATTTTCCCGTCGGCAGTGCGGTTAAACTGCATAAATACCAGATTCCAAACCTCAATGTAACGATCACCGTCATCATTTGGTCCACCAGGAGGATCACCTGCAACAGCTTCACCATGATCGTAAAAAATCTCGGTACAAGGTCCGCATGGCCCGGTATCACCCATCGACCAGAAGTTGTCTTTTTCTCCTAAACGAGAAAAGCGATCTTGATTGATACCAATATGATTAAACCAAATTTCTTCAGCCTCTTTATCGCCCTTATAGACCGTCACCCAAAGCTTTTCTTCTGGAATCCCAAGTTCCTTGGTCAGAAATGTCCAAGCAAACTCAATCGCCTCTGTTTTAAAGTAATCACCAAAACTAAAGTTCCCCAACATTTCAAAAAACGTATGATGGCGAGCCGTATAACCAACGTTTTCAAGATCGTTATGTTTACCACCTGCGCGAACGCATTTTTGAGATGTGGTCGCTCGGCTATAGGCACGTTTTTCAGTACCTAGAAACGTATCCTTAAATTGATTCATACCAGCATTAGTGAATAGCAAGGTCGGGTCATCGGCCGGAACGAGTGAACTACTTGCCACTCGCTGATGCTCGTTTCGAGCAAAGTAATCTAGAAATTTCTCGCGGATTTCTGCCGTCTTCATCTTTAAGGACTCACCAGGAAGTTTTAGTTATAGAATTCAATGAGCTGCATCAGCAGCAAAGCAGCGTACTGTAACATAATTTACATTGACCGGAACGCATTTAGGGGCGAACTCAAGCACTTTCCAATCTTTAGTTTGTAATATTTTCTAAACTTGGGATCTTATATGCGCTAGTATTCATAACGATTAATGATTTGGAAAAAATATGCGCGAGTTTTACGAAAACGTAGAAGAAATGAACACTGCGGGCTTACCTCGACGGCTAGCTGCGATGTTTTATGATTTTCTCCTAAATATTGCTCTTTTAATGGTCACCACTGGTGTATACATGATGATTTCCAAAAAAGTCATCGGAGCTGAAACGTACAAGGCAATGAATGAAAGCGGCAGTACAATTGGCGACCCAATTCTAACAGTAATATTGTTCGCCACATTGTTTTTATTCTACGGATATTTCTGGACCAAAACCGGACAAACACTTGGTATGCAAGTTTGGCATCTTCGTGTCCAGACTCACGATGCAAAACGCATCACATGGGTACAAGCACTCCGCAGATTTATCGGAGCATTTATATCGACATCTATATTCGGACTTGGCTATTTATGGCTCTTAATCGATAAAAACAATCGGACACTTCAGTGTTATATCTCAAACACTCAGATCGTAAGGATCCCCAAAAGAGCGAAAAAATAGTTACTTTACTTTTTTAATGCCAAGAACAATAAAAACAAGACCAACAACAAAAGCGACAATTGCCTTTGTAGATGACGAACCCGTCAACGCCTGCCCCACTTGGCCAGATAGAGAAGAACTAACGTTATACCCCCATAGAACAACTGCAACACCAACCACAATCAAAACGATACCCACAATTTTTTGAGAGCCCATAAACTCACCTCGCTTTAAGTAGTGTGGCCATTTAAGTAAACATAATGCATTTTGTCTAATTTGTGATCAGCACTCAGTCGTGGACCGATAATAAGCACATCACTAATACTGCTATCGCATACAGAATTGATGGATAGACCACAAGCTCTTACCACACACATTAAAAAGCATACCCAAAACTGTGTTAATGCTTTCACGGTTAAAACCAAACTTGCCCAAAACGTTCTTAGCTTGAACAGGGATTAATAATTAAAGTAACGGGTGCGGTTTGAGAGGATGATCTTGCGATTTATAAAAAGGACGAGATTCCACAGCAGTTTTGCATTAGAAGATTAAAGCCGGTCGCGACGGACCTTTGCTCACAGGCTTAGCTCGTTGTATGCTTACGGGGTATACCTAGAATTGGCTACAGCAGTCTTTGCCTTACTCCACATGGTACCCATGTGAATGCTCTGTCTATAAATTCCATACATAAAAAAAGGGCTATCCAACCAGATAGCCCTCTCTCATATTAGAAGCCTGACGATGACCTACTCTCACATGGGACCTCCCACACTACCATCGGCGATGAACCGTTTCACTTCTGAGTTCGGGATGGGATCAGGTGGTTCCAGTTCTCTATGGTCGTCAGGCAAAACTCTGGTTGAAGTAACTTACGGTCGTTACACCAACACTTAATTCTGCTGTTGTCTTTAACATTGGAAGCAATAGTAGTCGCTTATGATTCATATCTTCATTATTCGTCGATTTTTCGAT